>JAZQOG010000020.1:0-34815 GCA_045627765.1 Paludibacteraceae bacterium
TCATAATAATTTTGTTTTTTGTGGAGTAAGGAATAAGGACCGCTTCGCTGAAAGAGTAAGGACTTATTCTTTTTTCCGAGTTAATAGTTTATTGTTAATTATATACAAAGCAAAGCCCACCTCGACAAAAGTCGAGATAGGCAGAGTCTATCTATGATGAATCCGGTTGGTCTAAATCAGTGCGAAGATTTACCCCCCCCCATATATGGGCGAGTATTCGCATCACCGTGCATCGTGCATTGTGCATCGTGCACCGAATAAGTATGTAGGTTATTAGGGGTCATTTGGTATTAAACACAAGTTCTAAACCTTGGGCTCTGTAAAATGGAAAACGCGTGTCACTGGAGATAAGAGGTATCTTTGCAGTTATTGCGTGAGAAATAATAATATGGTCGGAAGGATCATTGTGCCCATGCTTTTCATCAATTTGCAATTTGGCATGAGTTTGAGCAACATATTTATCAAGAGGTAGTATCTCGATAAAATACTCCTTTTCCAATGATTCTAATAGTTCGCTACTCGTTTTCCATGTTTTACGAGAAAAACTATGTTTTCTGAAACCAACTATCAATTCACGTGTAGTTTCTGCACTAACACAAAAAGTATTATTATAATCTTGCAATATAGCACGAACATCCTTACTCAACGAATCAACATCCGTTGCGAGATAGATAAAGATATTTGTGTCTAGCATGTATCTCATATTCTCCAAGCAGGATCATTAATAGTGATACTACCTTGGGTTTTCATTGCTGCTTCCCAAGTAGGATTTACTCTTTCTTGTTTGGTCTCTTTCGTTTCCATAATTTTCACATCTTTTCTAAATTCGGCTGCAAAAGTACAACTTTTTTTTGATATATGCAAATAAAAATGCACTTTTGCGAACAAAAATGCATTTTTCTTGTATTACTGCGCCCACTCGCTTCCCTGTGCGCTCGTTTGGGCGGTGGCTCCGTGAGCCAGCGTGACCGCAAGGGTCGCGCCATTCTATGCTCGTGCTATCTCCTCCGTGTGGGGACACGTCGGGCACTTCGCTCGGAGCGCGTTCCGTCGCGCTCCTTCACGTCTGCCGGATGTGTTTATCTTACTTGATTCAGTATATCTTCGGGGTTGATACCCATTTGACTGATGGCACTCAAGTGTTTGCCCATCGCATTGAGCGAGTGACCACAATGATAGAGCGTATCATCAATAATTAACCATCGGTCATGGCTCTCGTTCTTCCATTTGTAAACATCAATGTGCTCCTTGTTTACTTCTTTATCGTGCGTCTCTATCAAACGACGCATTCCGGAACCCACACCATTGGTGTAGATTTCAGCTTTTACTCCTTTGGCACGAACATCTAAAATATCAAACGTAAGCGCATCTACGTAGCCATCAATGATAATCGCCCGTTGCTTAGCTGTCTTAACCAATGCTTCCAATTCAATATGCAACAGCCGTTGATTGACCGCATAGCCACGAAGCATATAGTCCTTTAAGATGCTATTTGCCCATTGGCGGAATTGAATACCGCGAATAGTATTCACGCGAAAACCGACTGAAATAATGGCATCCAAATTATAGAACCCCACCTCACGTTTTACCAAACGATTTCCTTCTGATTGAACTAGTTCCAAAATGGAACATGTTGCTTCTTGCCGTAGTTCGTGGCTATCGTAAATATTCTTTAGGTGCTTGGTTATTGCTTGACGATTTACACCAAACAACTCCGCCATTTGCTGTTGACTGAGCCACACAGTCTCATCTGCCACGCGAACCTCTAACTTAGTCAGTTCGTTCGGTTGATAGAGTACTATTTCATTTTGTTCGTTCATATTTTCGATTTTATCTTTTTTACCGTTTTACATCTCGTGAGCGATGGGCAGGTACGTCTGCCGGACGGTATTTATCTTACTTGAAATCGCCGGACCAGCCGTGACCGAGATCCCAATGTTCATCGTAACGTAACTCAACGTACGGAAGGGCAAACTCTTTTCCTAATAAATCAGTCAATTCCTCCTCTCTATCTTCTGCCCATTTGCCAACAAAAACAACAAACTTATTTACCTCCCACACCACTTCTCCACGGAAAGCCTCCTTTTGCCAAATCTGACGATGTAACTTAGGATAATTGATGTAAGGAATACCTTGCGCAGCCGCATCTTCGACCATCTTGGGAGTAACCTCTTGCTTGTAAACGCCCCATAAAACATGCTCCTGAGGATCATACCAAAAAATACCAACCGATGGCATTGGCTCGTCTAAGGCCTTCATGGATGCCATAATGGCTTCATGCGCTTGTTTGGATTGTTTTGTCATTGTTTCTTTCGATTTTGCTGCAAAGTTACAACTTTTTTCTGATATATGCAAATAAAAATGCACTTTTGTTTCCAAAAATGCATTCCAAATGTCTGTTGAGCCACTTCGCGGACTCGAACCGCGGACCTACGCATTACGAATGCGTTGCTCTACCAACTGAGCCAAAGTGGCAACTTTCTCAAAAGCGAGTGCAAAGGTACTGCTTTTTTTTGATATACGCAAATATTTATGCTATTTTTTTGCAAAAAAATGCAGAGAACCCTCGTTTAATGGCAAAATCTCGCGCAAAGGAACCATTACAAAGTCCCGTTCGAGCATTTTGGGATGAGGGATTTGCAAATCTGTGTGGCAGATTTGCAGACCGCTGTCGCTGGTCTTGGGGGTAGAGGGGTAGAGGAGTAGAGGAGTAGGGTAGGCCAGTAGGATATCAATATCAATTTCGCGGTCGAAGTGCTGACCGTTGACGGACTTGCGCGTCCTGCCTAACTGGCGCTCGATGTCTTGGGTGAGACGAAGCAAGTCAAACGGCTCAAGGTCGGTCTCAATCGCAACACAACAGTTACAGAAAGGGTGGGGAGACACAAAGTCCTGCGGCTCGGAATAATAGTACGTAGAGCGAGCTACCACGCCCGGTAAAAGGGTGATAGCTCGTTCGATGGTTGTCTCACGTTCGCCTAAGTTACTTCCTAAAGAGAGATAGTATAGCATCCCAAGTAAGGTAAGCGAGTTGGAGCATAAAGGAATAGATGAAGGACTTATCCACCAATTCCTTGCTAAGGAAATTGAATTGACTGTCTAGAAAGCCTAACAACACCACGAGTACCATGATGATAAGAACGGCTTTGACACCTCCCCATAGTACACCAAAGATACGATTGACTGCACCTTGTCCGTGGAAAAAACCTTTCACTAATCCTATCACGAAGATAAGAATAATAGCCAAGTCAATACCTGTAAAACCTAATTTATCCATATTATTCTTCAGTTACACGTTTAATGACGAACGAATTACGGTAGGTTTCTGTACCCTCACCACGAAGAGCGTTCCAATACATGGTATTAGCACTCTCATCGAAGCTGAGATCCCACCACTCATAGTCGAAGGAGTCTTCGACGTTCCAGCGGAAAGCGAGGAAAGAACCATCCAACATATATTCGTGGTAACCTTCTTGTGAAGTCCACGAGCCATCGGCTTGTTTGGTTTGATATTCGTATGTGCCATCAGCATTGATCTTCCAACGATGGTCTTTGGCATCACCATAGGTTTCTTTTCCTGTCATCGATACGCCTTCCCACAAGCCGATGATCTTCTCGTCATAGCCGATAGAGTGGTCTTTGATGAGCGTAATCTTACCTTCGCGTTTTCCGGTAACGGAAGTGACGGAGATGGTATCGGGAGAGACTTTGTCAAATTGGCTATGATAGGTGATGAGCACACCTTCGGTGCTGTAACCCGTCTCAGTGAGGTCATTACCCACGAGACGATAGTCAAGTTCGGTTTGATTCTCCCATTCCTCGCCCTCTGTGCCGGCTTTAGCTACCGTGTATTTTACGGTATGGTCGCCATCGAAGGTGTGTACGGACTTGTTGTTAGTGAGGCACTCCTCGCCATTCTCTAAATAGACAATCCATTTGCCGGGTAGGATGGCGCGAATATCGGACTCAACAGGAGAGATACGGCGCAGCAAGAACGAGTCTCGTTTGCCATTGGCGCGTAAGCCATGCCATCTCATCACGTTGCCGTTGATGGATAGGTCATGTGCCTCACGGAACTCAACGCCACAAGAGTCCCAACGCGTAACGAAGAAGTCGCCATCGACGAAATACTCGTTGTAGTTGTTCGATTCATCGGCAGTCCATTCAGAGCCATTCCACGTGAAATACGTATAGGTTCCGTCAGCGTAGTATGCCCAGTTGTGGTCACTGGAACCGTGTTCACCACCACCTTCCAGTCCTTCCCAACGACCAATGATAGCCGATGAGTAGTCAATATCCTTGATACTCTGATAGGTAGCCGGTTGAACGATCTGCGGTACTTGGTTCTTGAAAAGGGTTGAGGCATCGCAAGACATCTTACCATTGTCAATGTTTAGGATGGTTGCCACCCACGACTCGGGAGAAGACGTTGCGTTCCACTCGGTGGTAAGTACATCGTTCTCAATATTATACGTCAATGCTACTTGGCGACGCCAAAGTTTACCTTGACGATTAACAATCTCAACGGACGATTGAGTACCCGATTTATCTTGATTGAAAGTAAAGATAGTACGGTTATTGGTCTCAATGGCGTGTCCGTTATATTCAATCAGTTTCCATTTCCCCACAATCTTAGAGGAGAAATCTTTCTTTACTTCATGCGGTTTGCATGCTAATAAACCGATGGCTATGGTAGCCAATATAAAAAGTCTGTATCTCATAGTTATTTATTTTTATTCGTATATTCAACAGGAACCCAAGGGGTATTGTTCGTTGTATTGACCATCTTGATATCGCTTAGGTCGCAAATAGAGATAGACCAGTCTTTGGAGGTTATCGTTTCCGCTTTATCCTTGTAGAAACTGAGGATACCGGTGACCGTGCCTTTATATTCGGTGCAGTGCAAGATACCCACCTTTTCAGACCAAGAACCATTGCCATCGTAAATATATCCGGTAGTTGCAGAGGTCAAGATAACGTCATCCATGTGCCATCCTTGTACCATCTGTTGCTCGGAAACAATGATGTAATACGTTGTACTTCCGCACTGAGCATAGAGGTAGGGGGCATCGGTAGGCATCGTCTTATTGGAGTCATCGACATAGAAACAATATTCTCCATCGTGTGCGCTACCTGCTCCCGGGAGATAGAAACGCGCCTGTTTAGCGAATTCAGACACAGAGACTTGCGTGATATCCCCATTCTCATCTTTGATGACGCGCGATTGCGGATAGTTCAAGTTTTCGGTCGTTGGTGCAAACACATTGGCTTTTGTTGAGGAGTCGGGATCAAGGAACGTGCAATTAACCAGATCATCGTAATCGTAGCATTGACCGGTGAAGTACACATCTTTGAGGCAAACGAGACGACCTTCCAGTAAACGATTCTCCTTGAGGTTCAGTTTGTCCTTGTAGGAAGCAATGGTAATGGTATCGCATTGCAGTTTGCTTGCATCGGGCAACCCGATACGATACGTGTGCGCATTAAACTCAGCCTCTCTGATACGCCCCGGTGCCCATCCCGTTTTTTTGTCTGCGTTATAGGCATAGACATTATTGTTATAACTGAGCGAGCATAACTGAACTTGGTTGGAGTAACAACCAATGGCTAATCCATTGCAACGGATAAGAATCTCTTGTCCACGCGGATACGTTCCGGAGATAGAACCGGCATCGATGCCGATACGTAGGTTTTGTTGTTGACCATCCACTACTTGTTGAATGATAAGCGTCTTGTAGAAGTTTCCACCTTGGTCATCGGTTTGTACGCGACCACGGATATAGATACCTTCACCGCCTTTGGGTAGGGTATCTAACGAGAAAAGAAAGGTGGTGTCATCTACATACGCATTGGTACGATAGCGATGAATCTCTTCGTCATAAAAGTTACCCGTCGCCGTCACGTAGGTGTTGATAAGCTCATGGAGGGTATAGATACGACCATCCTTAGTGAGTTCCTCTACTTGATTTTCGGAATAGAAGAGCTTTTCTGCTTCGGGAGCTTTATAGGTGCAGGATGAAACCACGCCTATAAGCAACGCAAAGAAGAGTGATGAATTATGAATTTTGAATTTTGTATTGTGTCTCATATTCTGTCCTCCTAATTAAAATTTATATGTAAGGGTAAGGTAGAAGTTAACTCCCCAAGCGTAATAGTATTTAGCAGGGAACTTCCACACATTAGGCGTGATAACAGAGTTCGCATCATCAGGCACTTTTTGTATGCTTGCACGAGGCAAACGAGCTTGTTGGTAACCGCCTGTCTTGAAATGGGTGTTATTCGTGAGGTTGGTTACGTTCAAGTTGATGGAGAGCGATTGTCTATCTGGCAGATAGATAAGTTTACCAACGCTCATATCAACGATAAAACGGTTGAGTGGGTTGGTAGCCACCAACGACTCTTGTTGCGAGAGGATATTATACGGATAACGCAATTGTGGCACGCCATTGGCATCTAACACCGCATTGGCAGGATAACCATTGACGCGCGTGCCAAGATTGGTGTCCAACGTCTTTCCGTCCGTAGTCTCGATAGCAGTAGGCAGATTCGGATCTTTCTTGTTGGTATCGCCGTACCATCCGTTGACGGAAGTGCCGTCGGCACGATAACCGGTGAACAGCCCTTTCATGCGACGAGAAGGAGCTATATCAAGGAAGTTCCAGTCGTAGTAACTAACCGTGATATCGGCAAACCACATCTTCGGGTGGAAGAACGAGAGTTTAAGTGACGCATTGACTTGTGGTCCGGAAGATACACGTAAGCCTTTGAGTAGGACGCTATCGCGCGTCTCATAAACAGGAGCATACTTCGTTGGGTCAACTACACTACGTTGCTCAGCAAGTTCCATTCCGTTCTCCGCAGAAGTAACGCTATAGGCATTGCTGGTGTAGCGATAATCACCCACGGAAGTGGCACCTGTCAAGGTGAAGTATGTACCCAACTTAACGCTAACGGCAGCTTCGATACCGCAGTGACGGCGGTTGATACCGGTGATAGCTTGGTTGACGAAAGTACGAACTTCATCGTCATAGTAACCGTTTAGTTCGGTTCCGTCCCAGAAACGAGAGTAGAATCCGGTAACACGTCCACGAACAATGGGGTAGTTAAACTCGTAGGTAAGGTCACCGCCTACCACTTTTTGAGAAGCAGCGTAATAGTCCTTTAAGTTCTTAGCTTCATCATGGATGTAGATGTTATCTACAGCGCGATCGTGTACACGTTGAGAGATATACGCGTCCCTTGCTAAAGGCGCAACCGTTTGTGCTAAGGCATTGAACTTAATATGATTACGTCCGTCAATCTTATACGTAAATCCGGCTTTGAAAGAAGGATCAACGAAATGATGCCACGTACCATAAAGCGTTTCAGGGCATTTAGCAAAGACGGTAGCAAAGTTGTTTCCATAGCCTAAATACTTATCCTGTCCGTTTGCTTGGTTGGATAGTAATGACAAGTAGAGCGCACGACCATTGAGCATGTTCGTGGAACGCATCATATTGGAGTAAGTTACCTGTAAAGCATAGTAAACATCAATGTCGGAGAGGTTCCATTCGTTTTGGAACCACAGTTTAGCGGTCGTCATATTGATGCGATAGTCGTAACCAAAACGGTCGCCTTGCTTGATGTCCTTTGGGTTTTGACCATTGTTCATCCAAGAACGATAGTCGTTCTGTTTAACCCAGATTAACTCTGATTGGGTCATACCGATATTCGAACCAATCTCCTTCATATCACGGTCTGCAAAGGGGTCGATATCCTTCCATTGGTTAGCGCCTAACAGATCATCGATGGTCTTAAAGTGAATACCTTGCGACTGTTTAGCTTCCAAACCAACGGTGAGTTTGAGGTTCTTTTGGTTATTGTAAACGTAGTTGATATTGAGCATTCCCTCCTGGATATCGTTGTGTCTGCGCTCTACCATGTATTTAGCTATTCCGGTAGGATCGGCTGCGTTATTGGCATAGTTGGCGGCATAGAGTGCATCCCAATTGATGTGGGTGGTATTCGGATCGCGATCCTTCCATGCTTGTACGAGTGAGTTGTAGGAAGCAGGATCAATAGAAGGACCTAAGTTCTGTCCATCGGCGCCAACGAAACCTTCACCCAGTTCGCCCGAGTTGATGTCATTACCAATAAACAGACCGTAAGGATAGTGAGTTCCATCCTGTTGGAAGAGTTGTTGGGAAGCAGGGTCAACGATTTGCCCATCCCACATGAAAGAGGGTAACTTACGATAGTAGTCGGGGCGTGGATCGGGAGCGTTATAGAACTGAATAGCCGAGTTGGAATAGAAAGAGTAGTGGTACCCACCCGCGAACTTCATGCTGTTCTTTTCGTCAATCTTCAAATCAAATGCAGCAATAGCCGTTGGATCGAAGGACTTAACGATACGCGAGTTACGTATCTTCCCATTCTGATAGCCCCAGTAGGGGTTGTAGTTGATAGAACCATAGAGGTCGTACACCTCTTGGGTTACGGCACCCGACTGACCGCGTTGGGTGGGAGCACCAAACGTGATTAGGCTTAAGCGGTTACCATTTGTCCATTTCTTTTCCGCAGAGAAGAAATAGCCTAAGGAATGGTATTCAATACCTTCACCGATGATACCTTCTTGTTTGCAATAGGGAGAGAAACGATAAGCAACTTGTCCTACGAAACTCCAACCATTAGCAAGAGGACCACTGGCGTAGGTAACGTTCACACGGGCTTTGTAGTTGCGGTTCGTTCCTGCCACACCCACTTTCCAACCTTGGGCATAACGAGAAGCACCTTGTAAGTAGTTCGTGGATGTTCCTAAGCCGCCGAATGTGAAGTTGGTGGCTTCGAGAGGGTTAACGACTTCCTTGTTACGCGTAGCATCGTTCAAACCGCCCATAGCAGAGAAATTAAACTGACCACGCTCAGCAGAGTTGAAGGAGATACCTTCGATATAGTTTTGCTCATAGATCGCCTCGTAACCACGGTTGCGATAACGAGCGGTTGACCAAGCCCACGAGGTCACAGAGTTAAACACATCCGTAGAAGCCGATGCCGCTGAGGACTGCGATTGCGATTTTCCTTCGTCATCGTTCAAATCAATCTCTGATAAAGTGAGGCGAACTTCCTCTTGTGCTTCTGAGGCGATATCTTCTGCTAAAACAACTACACCAAGGTCTGTCGTTTCGTTAGGAAGAATTTGTACAAGAGCAATATCAGACAAGTAACCTTCTGCATCAAAGAGCACTTCTTCATCCATAGGATCAATATAGACCAAATAGAACTCACCATTATCATTGGTTGTGGTTTGAAAGTTTTGTCCTGCTAAAGTGATGGTCGCATTCGAGATAGCTTGATTTTGCTTGTTAACCAAACGTCCGATGATACGTGTTGGTCCACTAGCAATTTGTGTCTGTTGCGTAACAAGAACAGGAGTGCTTTCCACAGTGGGTTCAGACACAGGTTCTTCCGCTACGGGTACCGGTGCAGGTTCTTCTGTTACGGGTGCCGGTTCTTCTATGGGCACAATCTCTTCTGTCGGTTCCTTATAAACCTCGCCTACGTGGTAAAGACCTTGTGGATCTACCCAAGAGCGAATACCCCTAATGAGCACACCATTGGGAAAGAGGCGTGTTCCTACTTGACGAACGGTGTGCTTGACTTGATACACCCACGATGAAATCTTTTCTCCAGTCAAATAGTGTGTGTAGTCGGGATTGACAACGACCGTATCACCTACTGCGAAATCAGTTTTGGTTGGTGTTGGTGTTGGTGTTGGTGTTGCATCCTGCGCTAAGACATTAATGGTCATTAGAGAAAGGATGATTGTAATAAATCGATTCATAATATTTATTTTTAATTAATCTCTGTTATTGCTAGTTGTGCTTTCGTGTCCTATTAAAATTCTGCTGTTTTAGGGGTGCGCGGGAACGGAATGACATCGCGGATGTTCTGCATACCTGTTACGAAAAGCATCAGTCGTTCGAATCCTAAGCCAAAACCTGCGTGAGGGCAAGAACCATATCTGCGGGTATCGAGATACCAAGTCATGTCCTTCATCGGGATGTGACGAGCCTCAATCTCTGCCATCAGTTTGTCGTAACTCTCTTCGCGAACAGAGCCACCAATGATCTCGCCAATCTGCGGGAAGAGTACATCCGTACCTTGAACGGTTTGACCGCTCTTACCATTATAACCGCTTTCTTGTTCATCTATCTTCATATAGAAAGCTTTGATGGCTTTGGGATAATTGGTCATAATAACAGGGCGTTTGAAGTGTTCCTCTACGAGGTAACGTTCGTGCTCAGAGGCCAAATCGTCGCCCCATTCACAGGGGAATTCAAACTTATGACCATTCTTGATGGCTTCTTGGAGAATACGGATACCTTCTGTGTAGGGTAGGTGTACGAACTCCGATTGGATAACCGATTGCAGACGCTCGATAAGACCCTTATCTACAAATTGATTGAGGAACTGCAAGTCGTCCATGCAATTATCTAAAGCCCATTTGACACAGAACTTAATGAAATCCTCCTCTAAAGCCATCAGTTCGTTGAGGTCCATAAAAGCAATCTCGGGTTCAATCATCCAAAACTCTGCCAAGTGACGAGGCGTGTTGGAGTTTTCTGCGCGGAAAGTAGGACCAAAGGTGTAGATCTTTCCTAATGCAGTAGCGCCAAGTTCGCCTTCCAATTGTCCGCTGACGGTCAGAGAGGTCTGTTTGCCAAAGAAATCGTCGGAGTAATCGATCTTTCCTGCCTCATCTTTTTTGAGGTTATATAAATTCTTTGTCGTTACTTGGAACATCTGTCCTGCACCTTCACAATCAGAAGCGGTGATAAGCGGTGTGTGGAAGTAGAAGTATCCATGTTGATGGAAGTAAGTGTGAATAGCCATCGCCATATTATGACGAATACGGAAGACAGCTCCGAACGTGTTCGTACGCGGGCGCAAGTGCGCGATAGTGCGCAAGTATTCCATACTCAATCCTTTCTTTTGCAAAGGATATTGGTCGGGATCTGCCGTGCCATATACCACTAACTCGGAGAGCTGAATCTCTACGGCTTGTCCTGCACCTTGGCTTTCTACGAGCACACCGGTAACGGCGATACAAGCACCCGTGGTGACAGGTTTGAGTTGTTCTTCCGGAAACTTCTCTAAATCGACAACGATTTGGATGTTTTTAATTGTAGAACCGTCATTGAGGGCTATGAATGAAACTTGCTTGTTCCCTCGACGGCTACGAACCCAACCACGAACATTAATGGGTTTTCCAAGGTTCGTGGATTGCAGGGCATCTTTAATTTCTGTTCTTTGTAACATTGTACTCCTTATTATATATTATATATTATTGACTATTGAAGATTAGAAGGGAGTGCTATTATCATCTAATGAAGCCCCTTCGGGATTGAGGTCATTGATACGAGACGAAATCGAGATGTCTCCCGGAGCGGGTAGGGGAGTAGCCTCTAATTCGTTCTCATCCCAAGTCTCGTCTTCATTCTGGAACTTAGCCAGTTTGGAGCGGAAGCGCAACCATATCTCGTCCGTTGCACCATTACGATGCTTAGCTACGATAATTTGACCTAAGCCTCGTAAGTCTTTTCCTGTCTTCTCATCATTATATAAACGGTAATATTCGGGACGGTGAATGAAACAAACCATATCCGCATCTTGCTCAATGGCTCCGGATTCACGCAGGTCACTCAATTGTGGTTTCTTGCCATCTACGCCTGTACGCGCTTCAACACCACGGTTTAACTGGCTCAAGGCAATGATAGGAATATCCAATTCTTTGGCTAACGCTTTTAAGTTACGCGAGATAATACTCACCTCTTGCTCACGCGAACCGAAGTTCATACCCGAAGCGTTCATCAATTGTAGATAGTCAATGATGATGAGTTCAATATGATGCTCTTTCACTAATTTGCGGGCTTTGGAACGCAACTCAAATACGGAAAGAGATGGGGTGTCATCCACATAGATAGGCGCGCCAAGCAGTTCGTTAATCTTATGCTCCAATTGCGACCACTCTTGTTTGGTGAGCCGACCGTTTTTAATCTTATCGCCTTCTATCTCGCACACATTCATAATGAGACGATTGACGAGTTGCACATTCGACATCTCAAGTGAGAACATCGCAACGGGTTTATGGTAATTGACGGCGATATTCTTAGCCATAGATAACACAAAAGCGGTCTTACCCATCGCCGGTCGAGCGGCAATAATCACAAGGTCCGACTTTTGCCAACCACTGGTAATCTTGTCTAAATCTTTGAAGCCGGATGGAATACCGGAAATGTTTCCTTCGTTCTTTGAGGCTTTTTTCATTCGCTCAAAGGCTTCTGCAATGACAGGATCAATCTGCGTCACATCTCTTTTTTGCGCACGTTGGCTAATCTCGAAGATGTTCGATTCGGCCGTTTGCATCAGTTCCTCTACATCCTGTGTCTCATCGTATGCAGCTTCTTCTACTTGAGCCGCCATCTGAATGAGTTCGCGAGCTGTGGCTTTTTGTGCAACTACTTGCGCGTGATAAAAGAGGTGTGCCGTTGATGCAACCTTACGCGTCAGTTCACTCAAATAAACAGGACCACCTGCCTGATCTAAGTTTCCTAAGCTTTTCAGTTTCTCCGCAACGGACAACATATCAATCGGTTGATCTTTCGCAGCCAAAGCACGAATGGCTTCGTACACCATACGGTTTTGGTCTTTATAGAACGACTCAGGACGCAATAAGTCTGCCACAGAAGCATAGGCATCTTTTTCTATCATCAAAGCGCCTAAGACAGAGTCTTCCAATTCGATGGCTTGTGGAGGTAATTTGCCTAATTCGTTCGGTCCTAACTTAGGAGTAGTCTCTTTCTTGTATGTTTTAGAGTTTGCCATATTCGGTTAATAGGTTATGAGCCGCAATGAAACTGCTCACTTGATTGTTTAATACTTGTTGCTCCGCATCCTCAATAAGTTTCTCCATCTTCTCGTTTCGATAGAAATTATCCAATAAAGCCCCATTGATGGTTTCATACATCCAATACTTTGCTTGTTCGGTACGGTGTGCGTCAAAATACCCATTCTCTTTGACAAAAGCAATGTATTTCTCTATATCCGCCCACACATCCAACACACCTGTATGCTCAATAGCCGAGCAACATATTGCTCCGGGTTTCCATCCTGAAGCCGAAGGCGGAAAGAGGGCTAAGGCGTTTTTGAAACTGACGCGAGCCGCTTGAGCACGCTCTACATTCGAGCCATCGCACTTATTGATAGCGATGCCGTCCGCCATTTCCATAATACCGCGTTTGATACCTTGCAGTTCATCACCGGTACCCGTCACTTGCAGCAAAAGGAAATAGTCCACCATCGAGTGGGCGGCTGTTTCACTTTGACCGACACCGACCGTCTCAACAAAGATCGTATCAAATCCTGCTGCTTCGCATAAGACTATACTTTCCCGAGTTTTACGAGCCACGCCGCCTAATGAGCCTGCTGAAGGACTGGGACGAATGAAAGCGTTGGCTTGTGTAGAGAGTTCGTTCATTCGCGTCTTATCGCCTAAGATAGACCCTTTAGAGCGTTCACTACTTGGGTCAATAGCCAATACTGCGAGTTTCTTACCCATACGGCAGACCTCAGTGCCTAATGCCTCAATGAATGTCGATTTACCGGCTCCGGGCACACCTGTGATACCTAAACGGATAGATTGACCTGCGTAAGGAAGACATTTCTCAATCACTTTTTGAGCAATAATTTGATCCTCGGGTAGGTTACTCTCCACTAAGGTAACGGCTTGTCCAAGAATGGAGACATCGCCACGGCGAATACCCTCAAAATAATCCTCTGCCGTCAACGTTCTTTTCTTACGATGGAACGTGGCGTACGGATTAACAGAAGGGAGATTCTCAACACCTGCATTGACCGTTAAGCCCTTATATTGTTCGTCGTTCTCCGGATGTATCATCGTGATTTCTTATTGGATGGTCCAAGTAATCGTTACATTATGTTTCGCATGACTTGGATCGTTCGTGTAGATGGTCAGTGTACGCGAGTATTGACCTGCCGAGATCTCTTTGCCCTCAACAAACGGATTGACAGAGATCATGAGGTCTGCTTTCTTACCCGTCTTGATTGTTGTAACAGCGCGAGAAATAGGAGCCGTCACCTCTGTAGCCGGTGTATAAATCGTGCGCAGTTTTAATGCGGACACACCCGCGTTTGCAATCGTCAGTGCTTTTTTAACTGTTTTACCTTTGGCAATGATTCCCATGTTCAATGTGGTCGGAATCTCTGCTATAGGCGCTTGACGCAGTTCCTCTTCTGAAAGATTGCTGAAATCCTCATTGACTGCGATATTTAAGTCGATAGCATAGTCTTCCGAGCGAACGACTTGACTATTAACCATTACATACACTTTTGCCGTGTTCGGACCAATCTTGCATTGTTTGGTATCAATCGTGAACACAATCTTGCCACTTTCTTGAGGCTTGAGTGTATAGTTCGTCAGCTGGGCAGAAACGAACTTATCATCATCGTTGATAATAATATCAACGGTAATCTCATGATCGGTAAAATTACCATATTCGATCGTGCGCTCTATTGTACCCGATTGGGTTTGCTCACCAAAGTCAAGTTTCTTAGCTTTGATATGTAAGTCACCCATTGTATAGGCATATCGATCACTTGGATTGGTGGGTTTGGGTTTAACATTTCCCGTAATAGTCAATGTAGTAGTTGCATGTTCGGGGTCGTTAGAATAAACCGTAATCGTTTTTTGGAAGAAATTAGGACGAGTGGAAGCACGATAGGTCGCAGAGATAGTACCTTTTTGTCCGGGCTCAATAGGTTGGTTAGGCCATGTGGGGCGCGTGCAACCACAACTGGTGCGTACATTGGAAATTAACAAGGGAGCACTACCTGTGTTGGTAAACTCAAAATAAGCTGTTACATCTCCGTCTTCTTGTTTGATGGTGCCAAAATCATGTTTGGTAGCTTGGAAGGCGATAGTTTGTGCTACCAGTGCAGCCGTGCACATCAATAGGGTAGCGGATACAAGAATTTTTTTCATAACGCAATAATTTTATGAGTTGTTTTTTATATGTTTGTTTCTATTCGTTGAACCGATGTTATTTCCGGAATCTTCTTCAATGCATAGAAAAGATCTTCAAGTTCTTTTTTATCATATACAAATAATTCCAATGTGCCACCAAATGTACCATCTTCGGATTGAATATGAATACTACTTAAGTTGATATTAAACTCAGAGGTAATAATGGTTAACATATTGATGAATACTCCCATCTTGTCAATCCCATGAACCTCAATTGTCTCGCGGAAAGATTGGATACGATGCGTATTCCAACTGGCGGCATATAGACGCTTGCCTTGTGAGGTCTTCAAATGCTTTGCCTCTTCACAATCCACCTTGTGAATATAAATCTGTCCATCATCCTCTAAGTAACCTAACACAGCATCACCCGGGATAGGACGACAACAAGGTGCAAGACGATAGATGGTACCTAAGTTTTCATCCGTAAGCACAATCTTTTTATTCTTCTTGCGCAAGGCCTCTTCTAACGCACGCAAATCCGGTGTATTCTCAATGGGTTTGAATTCTTCGACGTGATTATTATGTGCGAAGGGGTTGAGTTTTTTCCATATAGACTTCTTCGGGAAAACAATCTGCTCCATATTATCAAGGCGGATGGCTCCCTCTCCCACCTGTAAGAAGAGCTGCTGAGGCTGAATAAGTTTGTAGTGATTCAGCATGCGTTGCAGCGCCATCTCGCGACAATTCTCCGCTTTAATGAGCATCAGTGCATCGTTAAAGCGTTTTTCTCCGCTACGAATATATGCATGTTCTTCCCGTTTGAGATAAGCATTAAGACCCGATTGCGCTTTGGCGGTCGTGATATAATTCAACCACTCTTTTTGTGGATGTTGAGAAGGAGAAGTGAGTAACTCAACTTGATCGCCGCTCTGCAACACATAACTAAGCGGAACTAATGCGTGATTTACTTTTGCGCCAATACAATGGTCACCCAACTCACTATGGAGGAAATAGGCAAAATCCAACGCAGTAGCCCCTTGTGGTAAGGTCATAATATCTCCCTTCGGCGTAAAGACAAACACTTCGTGCGCGTAGAGGTTCAGTTTGAAAGTGTCTAAGAACTCCAGCGCATTCTGATCTGCCGGATGTTCCAGTACTTCTTTGATGGTACGTAACCACTTGTCTAACTCATTTTCTTCCGCTTCACCCGTTTTATATTTCCAATGCGCAGCTAAGCCACGCTCGGCAATCTCATGCATTCGGTCTGTTCGTATCTGAATCTCTACCCATTGACCATCGGTTCCCATCACAGTGACATGCAGAGCCTCATAACCATTTGCTTTCGGCGTAGAAATCCAATCGCGGATACGTTCGGGGTGAGGACGATAAATCTCGGTGATAGCTGAGTAAATCATCCAACATTGGTCTTTTTCCGAAATATCGGGCTTGGGAGTAAAGATAATCCGAACGGCTAACAAGTCATAAACCTCTTCAAAGGGAATGTTCTTCGTGGTCATCTTCTTCCAAATGGAATAGACAGACTTTAACCGTGCCGAGAGTGTAAATGTATAGCCTAACGATTCCAATTTCGTTTGGATAGGCTCCGTGAATTGGTTATAAATATCTATCTGTGCTTTTTGATTGGCATCCAATTTGGTTTCAATCTCAGCATAGATATCGGGATGCTCGTATTGGAAACTTAAGTTCTCCAATTCCGTCTTGATGGGGAATAAACCTAAACGATGTGCAAGCGGAGCATAGATATATTGCGTTTCACCCGCAATCTTATATTGCTTCTCCTTTGGCTGCGAGCCGAGCGTTCGCATATTATGCAATCTGTCAGCAATCTTAACCAATACCACACGGATATCTTCTGACATGGTAAGCAATAGTTTGCGGAAATTCTCCGCTTGCTCACTTGCTTGATTGCCAAACACGCCACCGCTAATCTTGGTCAATCCATCCACAATCTGGGCAATCTTATCCCCAAACAAGTTACGAATATCCTCTGTGGTGTAATCCGTATCCTCTACCACATCGTGGAGTAGGGCAGAACAGATACTGGTAGACCCAAGCCCAATCTCTTTCACCACAATCGTGGCAACAGCAAGAGGGTGCATAATATAGGGTTCTCCTGATAAGCGTCGAACGCCATAATGCGCCTTATTCGCAAATTCAAAAGCACGAGTAATACGCTCCACTTTCTGCGTGTGGGGTGTCTTGGCATACTCCGCTAACAAATTTTGGAAAGCTTGCTGAATGAGTTGCTCTTCTTCCGGTGTAAATGCATCTTTGGCCATAAAAAACCGATTTGGCTGCAAAGTTACTAAAAAAAAATGATTCGCGCAAGCGCTCGTGCGAAAAAAATGCATAATTTTCTTTTTTGTTGAAAATATTTAAAAATCTTGCCATTTTATTTGCACATATTCTGAAAATTTCGTAACTTTGCAGCATATTTGGTTTAGTATGCGTAAATTTCGACTTATAAGAACTCTTTTCTGCCTCGTTTTATCGATGCTGTTTGCCCCCATTATAGTGGCTTCAGATAAGCCTTACACAGTGGTAATTGATGCCGGACATGGAGGTAAAGACCCCGGAGCCATTGGGCGTATATCAAAAGAAAAAGACTTGAACTTGTCGGTCGCTCTACAAGCGGGTAAAAAAATAGCCGAGTTATATCCCGAGGTAAAGGTGTTGTATACTCGTTCTACGGATGTGTTCTTACCCTTACAGAGTCGAGCCGATTTTGTTAATAGAAACAATGCTGATTTGTTCATCTGTATTCACACCAATTCGGCTGAAAATAGGGACGCGAAAGGAGCTGAAACGTTCGTCCTAGGAACTGAGAAGATGGATGCAAACCTCGATGTAGCAATGCGAGAAAATGCGGTAATCAAATTGGAGTCGGATTACCAAACTACATATCAAGGTTTTGACCCTAATTCGGTGGATTCATACATTATGTTTGAATTGATGCAAAACCAATATATGGATCAATCTCTCCGCTTTGCGGAGTTGATGCAGAATCAGTTTATTCAAGTCAATCATCGTGTTGATCGAGGAGTTCGTCAAGCTGCCTTTTGGGTGCTATTGAAATCCGCATGCCCAAGTGTGTTGGTAGAAATGGGATTTATCTCCAATCGAGCCGAGGAAAATTACTTAGCTTCAAAAGCAGGGCAAGACAGTGTGGCACAGGCTATTTGTGAGGCTTTTGCCGGAATCTATCATCCTAAAACCGTGCTGCCCCAAATGGAAAAGGAGGAGCCTAAAATGGAGCCTCGATATGCTGTTCAGATTTTAGCATCTCGCACACCCATCGCAAGCAATGATCCGCGTTTGCAAGGACATAGGTGTGGCTGCTTGGAACAAAATGGATGGTATAAATATTATACTGCAGAGGCGGTAGAAAAGCAAGAGGCAATAAAATCAAAAGAGCAACTTAAATTGAAGTTTGAGGGATGCTTTGTAATAACTTTGCCTCGTCCTAAAAATAAGTGATTAAAATTATAATTATAATATGAAGTACGCACGTGAAATTAAAGTAGGTCTGTTAGCGGCCGTATGTTTGTTTTTACTTTATTTTGGTTTTTATTATCTTAAAGGGGTGAATATTTTTTCCTCTACGCACTCGTTTCATGGTGAATATGTACAAGTAGGTGGATTGCAAGAACAAGCTCCTGTTTTTATTAAAGGATTTAAGGTTGGGCAAGTGGACCATATCCTTTATGATTTTACCAAAGATACAGCCTTTATTGTAGATATTTCGGTAAAAAAAGATATCCGTTTACCTAAAGGATCCGTAATGGCTTTAGTTCCTAATGGTTTGATGGGTGGTACCGCTATTGAACTGATTTTACCCAATGGTAATCAAGAAGGCGAATATGCTGCCGAAGAATTTCTTCCCACAATCATTGTACCGGGATTATTGGATAACCTTCAAGATAGTGTGACGGGATCAATAGCCGCAGTGATTCGCCACGCGGACTCCTTACTTTTAACAGTACAATCACAAATAGGAGGAAACCATATTGAGAACACGTTGACAAATATAGATAATATCTCATCGGATTTGACCAGTGTATCGCACGATTTACGAGGCTTGATGGATACGCGTGTTCCAAGTATTATAAAGAATGTGGATAGTACGATGGCGAATCTAAATCAAGTTGTAAGCGATGTTCAACAAGCGAACGTTCCTGTTTTGTTAGCTAATGTGGATACTGCCGTCAATGCAGTAAAGACGGCACTTACTACCAAGGAAGGAACATTGGGGCTGCTTCTTAACGATCAAGAACTATATACCAATATTAATACAACGATTGTATCCGTTGACTCTTTGGTAACGGACTTAAAAGCTAATCCTAAACGATATGTCCATCTCTCCTTATTTGGTGGAAAAGATAAGGAAAAGAAAGCCAAGAAATAACTGAGGCGTGAAACGGTGTGGAACTTTTATTTACAACATTTCTAAATAGGAAGTATTTTTAAGAGGTTCCAAGTTACTATTTGTTCGTGACTTGGACCTCGTTTTTACACTTGCATACTTTGTGCGTTAATGTTGATAACTGTCAAAAAATCAAGTGTTTGTATGTTGATAACTTTTTTAAATCATTGAGATTTACTCTGTTATGCGTAAATGCTTGAAAATAGATAGAATAGACTAAAATTTGTTTGTGCATTTTGTGTAACGATTTTGTGGAATAAAAAAAAAGCAGTACTTTTGCATCGTTTTTCGCGAAAAGCGGATCTGAATCTATGGATGAATTAACAAAAAAATGGCGTGAATGTCAGCGCATTCTCTCTGAGAACCTGACGCAGAGTGCTTACCAAACATGGTTTGCACCCATTGTGCCTGTTAGTTTTGAGAATCAGACTCTTGTTCTTCGTGTTAAGTCTCAATTCATTGTAGAATATATAGAGGAGAACTACGTCCAATTACTTTCCCGTGTTCTTTTCCGTGTGTTTGGTATTGGTACACGTCTTGAGTATCGTGCCCTCATTGATTCGGCTTCGGGTGCGGGTTCTACTATTCCGTCTGAGG
The DNA here is from genome assembly GCA_045627765.1 of Paludibacteraceae bacterium. Taxonomy (GTDB): domain Bacteria; phylum Bacteroidota; class Bacteroidia; order Bacteroidales; family Paludibacteraceae; genus Colicola. The sequence goes on from JAZQOG010000020.1 coordinate 20,064, forward strand.
GACTAAGCATTGAACAAGTGAAGAAACAGCAAGAGATTCAGTCCGACTTGTCTGAGGGATCTGCGGTAGATTTTGATAGCCAACTGAATAAAGCATATAGTTTTGACTCTTTTGTTCAAGGAGAGCCTAATAAATTGGCTCGCACGGCTGGTCTTGCCATTGCAAAGCAACCGGGGTACACCGCTTTCAACCCCTTATTTATATATGGAGGAAGTGGGGTCGGAAAAACCCACTTGGCAAATGCTATTGGCAACCAAACGCGTTTGCTCCATCCTGAAAAGAAAGTGCTTTATGTATCTGCCAATACATTTAAGTTGCAATATCAAGATGCTTCCCTGAATAAGCGTATTCCCGATTTCTTGAATTTCTATCAATCAGTAGATATGCTGATTGTTGATGATATTCAATATTTTGCAGGATTGGATCGTACTCAGGATACATTCTTCCATATATTTAACTATTTGCAGCAATCCCATAAGCAATTAGTGCTGACTTCGGATCGCGCACCGATTGAATTAAAAGAAATACAAGATCGGTTGTTAACTCGTTTTAAGTGGGGTTTATTAGCATTGATTGAACAGCCGGATCTTGCCCTGCGTCGCGCCATCTTGGTTAGTAAGATGCATAAAGATGGAATAGTCTTGAATGATGAAATCATTGATTATATAGCTACCAAGGTGACTACTTCTATTCGTGATTTAGAGGGTGTTATAGCTTCTTTGATGGCTTATTCGACATTGACAGATGCGCAAATAGATATAAGCCTAACGGAACAGGTGGTGTCTCGCATTGTTTCTATCCAACCTAAACCCGTAGATATTCCCGATATCGTTGGGGCGGTGTGTGAGTGCTTTAATGTCCCTTCTAAGATGGTGCTAGGAACTACACGCTCAAAGGAAATTGCGGAGGCTCGTCAAGTAGCGATGTATTTAGCAAAACAGTTAACGAATCATTCGTTGAAAGAAATAGGTGCCGGTATCGGTCATCGAAATCATGCTACCGTTATTCATTCTTTAGCATGTATTAGCAAACAATTGGATGAGAATGCGCAATTGCGTCAACGCATTGCCAAGATAAAAGCTGCTTTGCAATAATAAGCTATGGAGAACTACATCGTTTCAGCACGTAAATATCGTCCTATTACTTTTGAGTCGGTTGTTGGTCAACAATCACTCACAGAGACATTACGCAATGCTATCCGTCAAAACCATTTGGCGCATGCTTATTTGTTTTGTGGACCGCGTGGAGTAGGGAAGACAACCTGTGCTCGTATTTTTGCAAAGACAATCAACTGTTTACATCCTTCGGATTCACACGATGCTTGTAATGAGTGTGAATCTTGTCAAGCATTCAATGAGCAACGTTCTTTTAATATTCACGAGTTGGATGCAGCCTCCAATAATGGTGTGGATGATATACGAGCCCTAATTGAGCAAACGCGTATTCCGCCCCAAATAGGTAAATATAGTGTCTATATCATCGATGAGGTACATATGCTTTCTCAAGGTGCTTTTAATGCTTTATTAAAAACATTAGAAGAACCGCCTGCCTATGTGATTTTTATTCTTGCTACGACGGAGAAACATAAAGTGTTGCCCACAATCTTAAGCCGTTGCCAAGTGTACGACTTTAGTCGTATTACGGTAGCGGATATTATTCATCATTTGCAGTATGTGGCTAAACAAGAAGGGGTTGAGGCAGAAGAAGAGGCACTGAATGTGGTTGCCCAAAAAGCAGATGGCGGGTTACGCGATGCGTTATCTATTTTTGATCAACTTGTCGCGTTTTGCGGATCAAAGATAACGTATGAGCGCACCATTGAGGTCCTTAATGTGTTAGATTCGGATTATTATTTCCGCTTGGTCGAATTAGCAATCAAGGGGCAAGTTAACGAGACCATGCTTCTTCTCAATGAAGTGCTACTCAAAGGTTTTGATGCAGGGCATTTAGTTACAGGATTAGCGCAACACCTTCGCGATGTGTTGATGAGTAAGGACGCTTCGACACTTGCGTTATTAGAAACTTCAGAAGCTATCCGCAAACGCTATCAAGAGCAAGCTCTTCAATGTGCTGCGCCGTGGATATTTGCGGCTTTAGATGTTTTGAATTCATGTGATGTGCAATATAGGTTGGCTAAAAATCAACGTTTGACGGTTGAATTGGCACTTATTAAATTGTGCCGTTTGAACGCACCTGTTGTTACGCCAACCACACAACCTACAGCACCGACTCGTCAATCATCGGTTGCTACCGCTAAACCGACATCGCCTTCGGCTCCAACTCCTGCTCCTATGGTTGCTCCTGCTTCGGCTCCAATCACTAAAGTGGAGATACCTTCTATGCCGAGTATTCCGTCTCTTCGAGTAGAGAGGAATGTGAAACCTACACCTCCTCCGCAAGAGGTACAAACCCCAACTCAACAGCAAGCTGTCCCTTTCACGAATGACCAGTTCTTAGACGCGTGGGCTGGTCTAAAAAAGATGTTTAAAGACGAAGCACGTCTAATGGCAGTTCTTGAGGAACATCAACCACGCTTGGTTGACGCTACTTCGTGCGTACTTGAACTTGCGAATCCATGGCAACGAGATGAGTTTAAGAAGTTCGGGAAGAAAGTGATGGATTATATGCGTGAGACGCTTCATAATGACCAATTACAACTTAAATTAGAGGTGGCTGCTTACGACCATTCTCAAGTAGCCTATACTGCCGACGAGAAATATAAATTATTAATAGAGCAAAATCCTAAATTAAAGGACTTAAAAGAACAACTGAACTTGCTGTTAGACTAGTCAGAATGCAAGATCTAAAGAAATATTTGCCCACCACAAAGAAAGAGTTAGACCTGCGCGGTTGGAATGAAGTGGATATTATTCTCTTTTCAGGAGATGCCTATATCGACCACCCATCTTTTGGGGCCGCAGTGATTGGTAGGGTGTTAGAACAAGCCGGATATCGAGTGGCTCTTGTGCCTCAACCGGATTGGCGTGGTGATCATCGGGACTTTACCAAATTAGGAAAGCCTCGTTTGTTTTTTGCTGTGACAGCAGGTTCGATGGATTCGATGGTGAATCATTATACAGCAGCCAAACGCTTGCGCTCAGACGATGCTTACACGCCGGAGGGTAGGGCAGGAGCCCGTCCGGATTATTGCACAATAACCTATTGTCGAATCTTGCGTCAACATTTCACTGATACCCCTATCGTGATTGGCGGTATAGAAGCGTCGATGAGACGGCTATCACATTACGATTATTGGTCCGATCGCTTAATGCCAAGTATTTTAGTGGACTCTACAGCCGATTTGTTGATTTATGGAGCCGGAGAGAAAGCAATCTTAGAGATAGCACAACGCGGTATTCAACAAGATATTCCCCAGACAGCCTATCTTACTCCGTCGTACACGCCTCAACCGAATGAAAAAGTACAGTTATTGCATAGCTTTGAGCAAGAACAAAAAAGTAAACAAGCGCATGCGCAAAATTTCTGTGTGATAGAGACGGAGAGCAATAAGATTTATCCTGCTAAATTAGTGCAGCCAACCGGCGAACAACAAGTGGTGGTTAATCCGCCGTACCCAACAATGACAACGGAAGAATTAGATGCTATATATGACCTTCCGTTCCAATATTTGCCACATCCTAAATATAAGGATAAACGCATTCCCGCTTATGAGATGATTCGTTTCTCCGTTTGTCTGCATAGAGGTTGTTTTGGCGGATGCTCGTTCTGCACCATTTCTGCGCATCAAGGCAAACAAATTGTTTCACGCTCAAAAGCCTCTATCTTACATCAAATAGAGACTCTCAAAGACCTACCCGAGTGGAAGGGAAACTTATCCGATTTAGGCGGTCCATCGGCAAATATGTATCAAATGCATGGCAAGGATATGCTTTTATGCGAACAGTGTGCTCGCCCGTCGTGCCTGCAACCATCTATTTGTAAAAACCTTAATCAAGATTTTGGTCCTCTATTAGATTTATATCGCATAGTGGATCAATTGCCCTATATTAAGAGAGCATACGTAGGGAGCGGTATTCGATACGATTTGATGAGCGAAGAATATGGTAAGCAATTGATTACCAGGCACGTGTCGGGACGATTAAAGGTGGCTCCGGAGCATACCTCTGCCCCTGTACTTAAGTTGATGCGCAAACCCTCTTGGGAACATTTTTTGCGGTTTAGAGACTTCTTCTTAAAAGTCAATGAGGGAGCACAACTGCGGCAACAGCTAATTCCGTATTTCATTTCATCTCATCCGGGATGTACAAAATCAGATATGCAAGACCTTGCTGCTTGGACAAAGAAAATGCACTATCATCCCGAGCAGGTACAAGATTTTACGCCGACACCAATGACGTTGTCTACCACCATGTTCTATACAGGATTGAATCCCTATACTATGGAACCTCTTTATGTGGCGCACAGCGCAAAAGATAAACAAGAACAACGAAATTACTTTTTTTGGTATGACAAAGAAAAAATACATCATTAATCCGGAAACCCTCGCCCTAGAACGCGAGCAACATGGTTTTTCTTATTGGCTTCAACAATCCGGTTGGTACCTTCTTGGTGGTATCTGCATCGGTTTAGTGTTTTTCTTTCTATTCTTTATGCTGTTTCCATCTCCAAGAGAGAAACAGCTTGTTCAAGCCAACCAGAATCTATCGGCTCAAGTAGATATGCTATCCGTTCGAGTGGACCAAATGCAATTGGTAATGATGGACTTAGCCCAACGAGACGATAACTTATATCGTGTCGTCTTAGGAGCAGATCCTGTTCCATTAAGCGTTCGACAAGGAGCTGCGCATAAGATATCGTATTACGACGAGGTAGCCAAGATGACGAATTCACAGTTGGCGGCAAACCTAACAATGAAAGTTGACTTGTTAGAAAAAGAGATTTATGTACAAGCCAAATCGTACGAACAAGTTATCGAAATGACGAAAAATAAGGAGATTAGATTAGAGAATATCCCTGCCATACAACCCGTCTTAAACAAAGACTTGACGCGTGTGGCTTCGGGTTATGGATGGCGTATCCACCCCATCTACCATACAAAAAAATTCCACCAGGGAATGGACTTTACGGCTCCTGTTGGAACGGATGTGTTTGCAACGGGAAATGCTAAAGTTACTTATGTGGGATGGAAACAAGGTTATGGAAATACCGTGATGTTAGACCACGGCTTTGGCTATGAGACTTTATATGCTCACTTGTTTAAGCCATTAGTAAGAGTTGGGCAACGTGTTAAACGGGGCGATGTCATCGCTCTGGTTGGAAATTCGGGAATGTCCACAGGACCTCACTTACACTATGAGGTACATTTTAGACAGAAACGCGTAGATCCCCGTAATTTCTATTTCATAGACCTCACGCCGGAGGAGTATGACAAGATGGTTCAACTGAGTAATAACTTTGGTGAAGCCCTTGACTAATCAGCCTAAACGACTGATGTGTTTGAGCTCGTTCTCATTGAGAATTTGAATCTTTCGTCCATCAATGCTAATAATGCCTTCAGACGCAAACTGACTGAGGGTACGAATTGCATTGGAAGTGGTCATGTTAGACATATTAGCAAGATCTTCACGACTCATATACATGGCAATGGTGCAAGCATCATCGTCTAAGCCATAATTGTCTTTTAATGTCAAGAGGGACTCTGCTAAACGACCACGAATGTGCTTTTGTGTTAGATTAACCGTCTGCTGTTCGGAAGAGCCTAAGTGCTCCGCAATCATCAACATTACATGATAACAGAAAGAGTTATTTGTACGCAATAATCGAAGGAAAGCGTCTCGATTGAGCTTATAGACCACACAGGCCTCCAATGCACTAGCACTCGAAGAGTGGTCATCACCTGTAATGATAGCACGGAATCCAAAGAAATCAAACGGCTTGAGTAAGCGAATAATCTGTTGACGCTGGCCGATACCTTCTTTAAAAATACGAACCTTTCCAACGACGAGCATCATAATATCTTCAGGGTGGTCACCTGCATTGTAGATGATCTCGTTTTTCTTGTACTTAACCATGTCGACTTCGTCGCTTATGGATAGTTTTTCTTCAGGCGTTAAGATGTCCCAAATGGGATTGAGTTCCCATAATTTTCCGTAGGTATTTTCTCGTTTTTTTACCATGATTCGGCTAATAAGTCCGTTTTGCGGTACAAAAGTACAACTTTTTTCTCATATAAACAAATATTTTTGCAAAAAATTTGCATATTCCAAAAAAAAATAGTAATTTTGCAGCATAATTGAAGTAAAAAACTTTCTTTATCGTGAAGACATCCTATTTATCAAATCGCCATATTGGCGTTTCTGCTGCTGAGCAGAAAGAAATGCTCCAAGCTATTGGAGTACAGTCTATGGAACAACTCATTGAGCAAACAATGCCTGCTGACATCTTGCTTAAGGAGCCATTAGCGTTAGATGAACCTCTTTCTGAGAGTGACCATCTAAATAGTTTATACGCGCTTTCGCAAAAGAACCAACTCTGGCGCACGTTTATTGGTCGTGGTTGGTATGGCACTATTACCCCTGCGGTTATCCAACGCAACATCTTGGAAAATCCCGTTTGGTACACAAGTTACACTCCTTATCAAGCCGAGGTTAGTCAAGGCCGTTTGGAGGCTTTGTTTGTATTTCAAACAATGGTAAGTGACTTGACGGGACTTCCTCTTGCTAACTGCTCTTTGTTAGACGAGGCTACGGCAGCGGCAGAATCCGTGACGATGATGCGTAATCTACGCTCGCGCGAACAAGTGAAGAATGAAGTACGTAAAGTCTTTGTCGATCAAGCTATCTTCCCTAACACGTTGAGCGTAATGAAGACTCGTGCAGCAGGACAAGGAATAGAACTGGTTATAGGTTCTTATGCCGATTTTGAACCTTCAAATGCTTTCTTTGGTGCTATCATTCAATGCCCGAATGCGGATGGTTCTATTGAAGATTACGAGGCTTTCATTGCTCGTTGTCACGAGGCCGGCTTAAAAGTAACCGTTATTGAGGACTTGATGGCGATGGCATTGCTGCGTCCGTTTGATGCTGATATCGTTTGCGGTACGGCTCAACGATTTGGCTTAGCAATGGGATTTGGTGGTCCCACAGCCGGATATATGGCAACAAAGGACGAATTTAAGCGTGATATGCCGGGACGTATAATCGGTCTTAGCAAGGATAATAACGAGCATCCGGCTTATCGTTTGGCTTTACAGACCCGTGAGCAACATATTAAACGCGAGAAAGCAACTTCAAATATCTGTACCGCAGAGGCGTTGAGTGCTATCATGGCAGGAATGTATGCCGTTTATCATGGTCCGGAAGGAGTACGCTCTATTGCGGAAGACATTCACCATAAGGCTGCTTATTTGAACGAGATGTTACAAGCGTATGGTTATGTACAAGAGAATACGGAGTTCTTCGATACTCTTAAGATTCGAGTAAATGATGTGAAGGCACTGCGCAAAGCCGCTGAAGCCATGCACATCAATCTATATTATGACGCACAAGGTTGGGTGGGGCTTAGTGTGGATGAGACGACCTCGCTCAAAGATATGAACGATCTCATCTCGCTCTTTGCCCAAATGGCAAATGCGATGCCGCAATTAGAGAACGACGCGACCGCATTTGATGGCGTATGGGCTATTGATGAGCAACGCATTCGTGAGGTGGATTATCTGCAACAAGAGGTTTTCCAACGTTACCACACGGAAACCGAAATGATGCGTTATATCAAGCGTCTTGATCGCAAGGATGTAAGTTTGGCGCATACAATGATTCCGCTTGGCTCGTGTACCATGAAGCTTAATCCGGCATCCACAATGATTCCTATCACCATGCCCGGTTGGACATCTATTCATCCTTTAGTGCCGGCAGCACAAGCAGAAGGGTATTATCAAATGGTGGAGGATCTGAAACACCAATTGACGATTATCACAGGCTTTAAGGCTTGTAACCTTCAACCTACTTCGGGTGCGGCAGGCGAATATACGGGTCTAATCACGATGCGCGATTATCTATGGAAGAATAACCAAAAACAACGCACGGTTCTTTTGATTCCGGAGTCTGCTCATGGAACGAATCCTGCTTCTTGCGTTCAAGCCGGTTTTACACCTGTAGTCGTTAAATGTGACGAGCAAGGTAATACCAATCTTGAAGATTGGCGCGAGAAAGCAATAGCCAACAAGGATATCCTTGCCGGTTGTATGATTACTTATCCTTCTACTCACGGCATTTTCGAGATTACAATTCGTGAGATGTGCGACATCATTCACCAAAATGGTGGCTTAGTTTATATGGATGGTGCGAATATGAACGCTCAAATAGGTTATACCAATCCCGGTTTCATCGGTGCTGATGTTTGTCACCTCAATCTGCACAAATCCTTTGCTTCGCCTCATGGTGGTGGCGGTCCCGGTGTCGGGGCTATCTGTTGTGTAGAACGTCTCGTTGATTCGTTGCCTACAGAGGATAAGAATCGTGTCAGTGCGGCTCTCTTTGGAAATGCAAACATGGCTCTTATCTCGTATGGTTATATCCGTATGATGGGTTATGAAGGGCTACGCGAAGCTACAGCAGCGGCTATTCTTAGCGCAAACTATATGGCGGCTAAACTCAAAGACGCATACGGTATTGTTTATACGGGTGTGAAGGGTAGAGTAGGTCATGAGCTAATCTTAGATTGCCGTCAGTTCCATGAGATAGGAATAACAGAAAGCGATGTGGCTAAACGTCTCATGGACTTTGGTTACCACGCACCTACCTTGTCTTTCCCTGTGCATGGCACATTGATGGTTGAACCTACCGAATCGGAATCAAAGGCTGAGTTAGACCAGTTTATTGATGCTCTGCTCACTATCCGTGAGGAAATAAGAGAGGTTGAGAACGGAACAGTAAGTAAAGAGGATAACGTACTCGTGAATGCTCCTCACCCGGAATACGAAGTGGTAGCAGACGAATGGCATCATGCTTATAGCCGTGCAAAGGCTGCTTATCCTACGGATTGGGTTAAAGCCAATAAGTTCTGGATTCCCGTTGGGCGTGTAGATAACGGTTTTGGGGATCGTAATTTGGTTGCAAAATTTGATAAGTAATGCCAAAAATGGATACAAATAGTCCTACCCGCAAATGGATTGGTGAGGTGGTCGAGTATCTCCTCATCGCCATTGCCGTAGGAGCGTATGCGGTCGCGGTGAATAGAATTCTCGTGCCTCACGCTATCGTCAGTGGTGGGTTAACGGGTATTTGCGAAATCATCTATTTCTCCTCAGGAATGACGATTCCTATTTGGCTGTCTAACTTGGTGATAAATAGTGTCTTGCTTATTATCGCCGTCATCGTTGTCGGATGGAAATTCTGTATAAAAACCATCTTTGGCGTCCTATGTATGACGGCTTGGTTGTGGCTTATTCCCATTCCTTCCGTTCCTGATATGACTGATCCTTTTATGGGAGTAGTCGTCGGCGGATTGTTCTGCGGAGCAGGTCTGGCGGTCATCTATCTTAATGGCGGATCGACAGGAGGAACGGATATCATTGCGATGATTATCAACAAGTATAAGAATCTGCCATTAGGAAGAGTGTTGTTCTTGTGTGACTTGATTATCATCGGCTGCGCGTATTTCCTGCCGGAGGTACGGAGCATCGAAAAAGTGTTATTCGGTTTGACATACACTTTTATGGCGACTACGGCTATTGATGTAGTTATGAATAAAACACGGCAGTCCGTTCAGTTCTTTATTTTTAGCCGTCATTACCAACAGATAGCCGAGGCTATCATGACACAAGCCAATAGGGGAGTGACACTGATAGATGGAGAAGGTGGCTATTCTCATCAACCAATGAAGATTATAACCGTTCTCGCTCATCGACACGATGTAAATAAGATTTTTAAGATTGTCAGAAACATAGATCCTGACGCTTTTGTTAGCCAATCCGAGACTTCGGGAGTGTTTGGACTGGGCTTTGATCCTATCAAAAAAGCATGACACTTGACGACTACATAGAAACGCACACTTCGCCTGCCAATGAGACATTGAGGTTTATAGAGCACGATACTGCTGTTAATGTACTCAATCCGCACATGCTCTCGGGAGCAGTTCAAGGACGAGTATTAGCGTTTCTAAGCCGAATGATTCAGCCCAAAACGATCCTTGAGTTAGGCACTTTTACAGGATATTCCGCTTTGTGTTTAGCAGAAGGATTGTCACAGGACGGCAGACTTGTTACGCTTGAGCATAACGATGAGTTGGAGGATATTATTCGTCATAACTTTTCGCTCAGTCCGTTGGGCAGACAGATAGATTTGCGGATGGGGGATGCTTTGGCAACGCTTAAAACAATGCAAGACCAACGTTTTGACTTATGTTTTATTGATGCGGATAAACGCGAATACAGTGCTTACTTAGATGCTATTCTCCCTTTGATGCAGCCTCATGGCTGGATATTGGCAGATAACACGCTTTGGGACGGGCATGTAGTGGACCCTAATTATGATAGGGATAAGCAAACCTTAGGCTTGCGCGCGTTCAATAATAAGGTGTCAGCGGATGAACGATTAGAACAAGTCATCTTGCCCTTGCGCGATGGATTAACGATGATAAGATTAAAATAATAAGATATATGGAAGAAAATGTATTAGATGAGTTGGATTTGAAAATTCTCTCAATTATTTCGCAAAATGCTCGCACCCCTTTTAAAGAGGTAGCGGAAGCGTGTGGTGTGAGTAGGGCTGCTATTCACCAAAGAGTTCAAAAAATGTTTGATAACGGAACCATTCTTGGCTCGGGTTATCAAGTCAATCCGAAACGCTTAGGATATAACCTGTGCGCCTATATCGGACTAATGTTAGACACGGGTAAAGCCTATTATTCGGTAAGTAAAGAGTTAGAGAAGATTCCCGAAATCGTGGAGTCAGTCTTCACATTGGGTGCTTATGGAATCATGGTTAAACTGTATGCTCGCGATAATGAACATTTGTTACACATCCTCAATGACCAAATCCTAGAGATTCCTCATGTAACCAATACGGAGACTTTGGCTATCTTAGATCAACGCATTTCTCGTCCACTTCCTATTTGAAATGATTATGAAAAAAGTTATTCTTACTGGTGATCGTCCTACAGGTAAATTGCATATTGGACATTATGTAGGTTCGTTGCGTCGTCGCGTTGAACTGCAAAATAAAGACGAGTATGATGATATCTTCATTATGATTGCCGATGCACAGGCACTTACTGACAATGCAGATAACCCCGATAAGATTCGTCAAAACGTACTCGAAGTAGCACTTGATTATTTGGCAGCAGGATTGGATCCTAACAAATGCCACATCTTCGTGCAATCGCAAGTTCCCGAGTTGACAGAATTGGCATTCTACTACATGAATCTCACCACCGTGAGTCGTGTACAGCGCAATCCGACTGTTAAAACGGAAATAAAAATGCGTAACTTTGAAGCGGATATCCCTGTTGGATTCTTCTGCTATCCTATCTCGCAAGCCGCTGATATCACACTTTTTAACGGAACAACTGTGCCTGTGGGCGAGGACCAAAAACCGATGATTGAACTCACCAACGAAATCGTGCGTCGTTTCAACCATTGCTATGGCGAAGTGCTCAACGAGTGTCAAGTGCTCCTTCCCGAGAATGCGGCTTGTCTGCGTCTGCCGGGTACCGATGGCAAAGCGAAGATGTCTAAATCTTTGGGTAACTGCATCTATCTTGCTGACTCGGAGAAAGAACTCAAGAAGAAGGTCAATTCGATGTTTACCGACCCCTTACACTTAGAGATTGCTCAACCCGGACACTTAGAGGGAAACACCGTCTTCACGTATCTCGATGCTTTTGCACAAGATAGTGACTTTGAGCGTTTCTTGCCTGACTATAAGAACCTCCAAGAGATGAAAGACCACTACACCCGTGGTGGGCTAGGGGATGGAACATGTAAAAAATTCCTCTTTGCTGTTCTCAACGACCGTCTCGCACCTATTCGTGAACGCAGAGCCGAGTTAGAGAAGAACTTACCTTATGTGCTCAACGTTCTCAAAGAAGGAACGGCATATGCTCGCAAGGTTGGACAGCAAAATATTGCTCAAGTTAGACGTGCGATGAGAATCGATTATTTTGACGATCCGAAGTTCTTAGAGGAACAAATTGCTCTTAGAAAAGCAGAAAATGCATAAAAAATAGAAAAATATTTGCATATACGAAAAAAAAGTCGTACCTTTGCACCCGCTTTCAGAAATGAAAGCCTCGGGATATAGTTCAGCCCGGTTAGAATGCCTGCTTTGGGAGCAGGAGGTCGTGAGTTCGAATCTCGCTATCCCGACTACATGAAATGCTTAAACGTTGAGTTTGGCATTTTTTGTATAGGTTGGATTTTATTATTTTTTACCATGAGACATTTCTCGTTATTTATTCTTTTATTTTCTTCTCTTGCTTTGGTGGCTGCGCCCAAAAGTGGACATTATGACGGATTGGACGGAAAGAAAGCTAAAACGCTTTTTGACCAAGTGTGTACCATCGCCAATAAAGGCTATAGTGGACTTTCGTATGATAACCTTTGGGATGCTTTTAAGACTACGGATGTATATCCGGGTACAACGAAAATTTGGGATATGTATGGTAACTGCTCTTTCACGGCAGGGCAGAAAAAATGTGGCTCATATAAAAACGAGTGCGATTGCTACAATCGCGAGCACTCTGTCCCTAAATCGTGGTTTGGAGGAAAGACGAGCGGTATTGGTGCAGACCTCTTTCATCTCGTTCCTACGGATGGTAAAGTCAATGGCATACGTAGCAATTATCCTTTTGGCGAGACCAATCACCCTGATTATTCTTATGCAGGAAATAAGAGGGGTAAATCCGATTTTAGCGGCTATTCAGGTACCGTCTTTGAGCCTGCGGACGAATACAAAGGCGACTTCGCTCGTAACTATTTCGGTGTTCGTGTCAAATGGAGTTCGACGAATATCACTCAATCTGAAGGGAGTGTCATGTTTACCTCTACTTGTACTTCTGCAAGTGGCTATGGCCTCTCTAAATACTCCATCGCCTTGCTCATGAAATGGCATCGAGAGGATCCTGTGTCTCAGAAGGAGCGCGACCGCAACGATGGTATCGAGAAGAAGCAAGGTAATCGCAATCCCTTCATCGACTATCCCTATTTGGCGGAGTTCTTTTGGGGAGAAAAGAAGGATCAAGAACTTAACTTCGACTACTTAGTGAGTGCCTACGACCCTGATTTCGAGGACTATCCAAATGGTTGGAACGAGGGTTCTCATACAGATATAAATGCTATCTATGCACAACCTGCGGAGGAACCTTGTCTTGAATGTGGCAAGAAAGTCATGATTGATGGTGAAATCTATATCCGCCAAGGGGACGCATTATACAATATTTTTGGACAAAAATACTAGTATGGACGATAAAAAGATTATTTTCTCAATGGTCGGAGTTAGTAAGAACTTCGGCCCTCAAAAACGTGTATTAAACAATATCTACCTTAGTTTCTTTTATGGGGCTAAGATTGGTATTATCGGTCTCAATGGTGCCGGTAAATCGACGCTGATGAAAATCATAGCCGGCGTAGAAAAAGAATACGATGGCGAAGTGGTCTTCAGTCCGGGTTATACGGTAGGTTATCTGGAGCAAGACCCTAAACTGGATCCAAATAAAACCGTTCGTGAATGCGTTCAAGAAGGCGTGCAGCCTATCATGGATATGCTTCACGAGTACGATGAGATTAACAACGCTTTTGCAGACCCCGAAGCGGATTACGATAAACTGCTTGCTCGTCAAGCTGAACTGCAAGACAAACTCGATGCAGCGGATGCTTGGAACATCGACAACCATCTGGATCAAGCTATGCAAGCGCTTCGCTGTCCCGCTAATGATCAGCCCGTTACGATTCTTTCAGGAGGAGAACGCCGTCGCGTCGCCTTGTGCCGACTGCTTTTGCAACAACCCGATATCTTACTGCTCGATGAGCCTACCAACCACCTCGATGCGGAATCAATTGATTGGCTAGAAAAATATTTACAAGACTATAAGGGTACGGTTATCTGCATCACCCACGATCGTTATTTCTTAGACCATGTGGCAGGTTGGATACTTGAACTCGACCGCGGAGAAGGGATTCCTTGGCGAGGCAATTATTCCTCTTGGCTTGAGCAGAAAACTGCTCGAATGGCGATGGAGGAGAAACAAGCCTCTAAGCGTCGTAAGACATTGGAACGCGAGTTAGAGTGGGTAAGAATGGCTCCTAAAGCTCGTCAAGCCAAAGGAAAAGCACGTCTTGCCGCTTACGATAAGATGCTCAACGAGGAGCAGAAAGAGCGCGAGGAGAAACTCGAGATCTTCATTCCTAATGGACCTCGTTTGGGAAATAAGGTCATCGAAGCCAAAGAAGTGGCCAAAGCCTTTGGGGATCGTGTTCTGTTTGAGCATATGAACTTCATGTTACCACCGAATGGTATTGTGGGTGTGATTGGACCTAACGGTGCAGGTAAGACGACTCTTTTCCGCATGATCATGGGCTTAGAGACTGCTACTTCCGGAACATTTGAGGTCGGAGAGACGGTGAAGATTGGTTATGTAGATCAAGTACACTCGAACATTGACCCCGAAAAGACGGTTTATGAAACGATTGCTAACGGCACAGAGTTTATTCGTGTGGCAGGACGGGAAATCAATGCCAGAGCTTATCTGAGCCGGTTTAACTTCACCGGTCAAGACCAAGAGAAGAAATGTGGTG
>JAZQOG010000021.1:0-24739 GCA_045627765.1 Paludibacteraceae bacterium
AGCAAGGACGATAATAGAATTAAAAGAGTGTTCATAATCTTGTACCTAAAATATTGTATTTGTTATTGTTATACTCGAAGATAATTTGTCCATCACGCAGCACTTTTTTGGTGTAGGGGAGTAGAGGAGTAGAGGTGTAGGTTAAGTCGGTCTTGGACGGGATAATGGTGACATCGATGGGGGCATTGCAGGAGTTAGTGCCTACAAGGTGCATCTTCAGTCCATCGTTATACTCTACGGTCATGGTTCCGTCGTAGAGCATCCATAGCACATTGATTTCTTGCTTGTCTTTATCGTTGCGACGAGCGATGAACGACGGCGAGATACTAACCGATGAAGCCGATTCGATGATACCTTCCGAACGTTGGATGGTGTAAGGCATATAGGTATCATCAATTGTATAGGTGCCCACAGGAATAATGGTTTCGGGGTCAATCTTTTCTACATACATAACCATATAGACAAACTCGTCACCGCCATCCACGATATCGTGAGTCTCTACCATTACGGCAGACAGGCCTTCCTCGCTGATATCCTTTATTGATAAAGAGCCATTGAATGTATGAGTATATGGTTTCGACTCGTCGGCATCACCATTCAAGCAGTGGTCAAGAGAGATCTTCGTACTCATCGCGAAATCGTATTGCACAATCTCATCCTCTTTGTCCTCGTTACGGGTAATGAGCGAACCCGAGGCATAGAGCGTGGTATCCGTCAAGTCGATACGGATATCGAACGAACCATCCACATAATCATAGACCGTCGGCATATTATCCGGATCCGTTGCTACAAGTGTATAATTCGGGTTAATCCAGTTTCCCTCATAGTGTCCCTCTATCGTGCGACTGCCGCCACCGGCGATGGTGAGATAATAGGAGTGATCGGCATTATATGCCTTAATTTGGAACTGCTGGTCGGTTCGAGTATAGTCATAGACGATGACCTCAGTCATCTCGGGTAGCGTAACCCACTTATTGGGATTAACGACCGAACCTGTCAAGTGGTAATGAGTTCCTTGTTCGTCCGTTCCCGATAACTCGTATGTCTCCAGTTTATTAGTAGCAATGTGATAGATGAATTTCTCCACGGTGAAGGCATTAGAGGCGCCCTTCTCGGTATTGTGGACAGTAGCGGTATTAATATCAGCTGCTGTATATTCCTTGTTATCAATCAGTTCTGCACCTTTGATATCGAGGTCGAAAAGGAAGATACTATCCGTGGTTGCCAAGTTGACAATCTGATTGTTAGATTGCCCTGCCTCATGCTTCCACTGCTTGCCATAAAGGTGCTCGGTGTCGCGTTCTACGCCCTCACCCATCTTAATAGAGATACTGCGGTCGTGCGAGTTCTTGGCTTCTATATTAATACGAATCTTGCCATTGATCTTCTTCACCTCTACCTGACCGTAACAGAAGAACCAGATAGGACTGCCTAGTCCTCCGTTTGTAAGAGTAGAAACGAAAGACAGATTAACACCATCACCCGTGATACCGGTGGAAGCCAACACAATACCCGGTTCGATGGTATAACTGATATCATATTTGCCTTCGGGGATATAGATATCTTTATCAGCCGTGCCGGGTTGGAAGAAGAATAACATCGCAACGAGTTTACCCTCAGCATTCTCTCCTTGTACCATAACAACACCTTCCTCTGCGGAACTGATATCAATATCCAACTCGTCAAGGGTAAAACTACCCTCATAATCCTCATCAGCATCATAAAGCAGCGAGTAGTCCCAGTCGCAGACCATATCGACATCAAAACGGACGACTTCGTCCACATGCTCATTGTTTTGGCCTACAATCGAGAAGATAAACTCGCCCTGCTCTTTGATAGCATCGTAAGTATAGTCAATATACGGAACATTTACCGTTTCATCCAACAATTCAACAAGGATAAAGACCTCGGGGCTCTCGCTATTGGGGTTCTTTACGATATAGGTATTCTGCATGTCGATGTCCTCCCAATAGAACTTATGCGAGTCCTCGTGGTCTGCTTCATACTCTGTATTAAGCACTAATTGGATAAGATAAGTACTATCTTGGGAATAAGCCATTGCCTGTAAATTCGGTTGCTCTTCTTCATACGTATTATCGCGGAACTGACCTTGGATATTCAGCGGTATCGTAATCTTAGGAGAAGGTTTTTGGTAATCCAAAGTAACCTTGTACAAGATACTGTCGCGAGATAAGATCTGAGTTTCAAACTTAGGACTTTCAGCTGTACCCGTCACCTTAGCACCGGTATTATTGAATTGCTCAATTGTTCCTTTCTCTTTATCAAACAGGTCAATAACGCCTAACTCCGAGATATCCTTATAGGTGTGCCCGGGCTCCGCCTCCTCATAGAGGATGATTTGGAAATTATAACGGTCGTTGTGACCCGGATAAAGTATGATGCCATAACTTGGGATATCGCTGGTGACCATATTATGGAAGTTCAGTTCGATGGTCTGTTTGGGTTCGGGCAGCAAGTGCTTAAAGGTCACACGGTAGCAATGACCATTGTAAGCGTACATATCTCCATAGGCGATATACTCACCCTCTGTCGGACCTTGCTCTACCTTACCGTTGAGTACTTTACCGACCTCGATGCCCTCAATCTTACCATTGGAGTGGTAGCAGTAGATACCCGTGCGCAAATCGTAGCCATACGTATTGATGAGCACATCCTTGGGGTCTATATCACCTACGATATCGAACGACGATACATAGAGTTGATACTCCATCGAGTCTTTGCGGCCGATGAAATACCAGTAACCATGGCTACTATAGTAACGCTCGTCTTGGAAATCAGTGGTCTCCAAAACAACGTCAATGGTATCTTGGCAAGGGGGCAAGGGTTTGGGATTATAGGCACCGATATAGGTAGTAGGATTCTTCTTCGTATCCGTGGCAACGAGTTGGATGTGCTCCTTACTGTCCTCGTCTAAGGTGATAACCAGTTCCATGTAAGAAAGCGACGAAAAGTTTCCACCTGCAGAAACGTATGTATAGGTCTTGTTAAGGTCATCCATTTTATAGACCTTACCGTATTCAATCTCCGTGGTACCCGCCTTGAACGTGATATCAAAACGGCAAGCATCGGCTTCGAGGACTATCTGCCAAGCTTTCTGGTAATCGTTATAAGACTTGGAGTACCATTTGAAGGTGACATTCTTGGTTTCGCCTTTCGTAGCGGCAGGAGCATGAGCGATGGCTTTCTGCATAGCAGGGGTGAGAGGCTGAGAGGCGGATGGGCTGAAAGGCTGAGAGGCAGATGGGTTAAAAGGCTGAGCCTTATACGTAGATTTGGACGCAATATCCGCTGCACTTAAACTAAGAGATAAGCAGATGCTTAAAAAAGTAGTAAGAATTTTATTCATGATATCTTATTTTATGTGTGTATGCGTATAAAAAATGAAAAAACGATGCAAAGTTAGCACATTTTTTTGATATGTGCAAATATTTTTCATTTTTTTAACTAAAAAATGTATTTTTTTTTCACAAATAACGAACATCCTTCAGTAACGTCTCGCCAACGTCCCCGTGATGTGTACAAAACACCCTTTCCTGCCTTTCTGCCTTCAAAATATAGACATACATAGAACATACATAGAACATAAGCAAAACCCAAACAGACCCCAAGCAAACCCAAAACAAACCCCTCCTTACTTGTAAGGGTAGGATGGCTTACCTATATGTATGGGTAGGATAGGTGTGTTGTACGCTGTACGCGAAGATAATCAGTGGACGATGAGCAGCAATGGCTAAACAGCGATATTTATTACTGCTTTTTCTGGCTAATGAAGAGACCGACGATGATAAGGAACATACCGATCCATTTGCCGGCAGGCAGGTGTTCACCAAAGACTAAGAACATAAACAAAGCCGTAAACAACGGACGGATATTGTTGAACACATTTCCTCGCGTAACGCCAATCTGTCGAACGGAATAACAGAACAAGATAAAAGCCGTTATCGTGGCAAATAAAGCCAAGTACACTACCCCACCCATGGATTGCCAAAGCTGCGTTGTCCACGTAGTCACATCTAAACTAATCGGGCAATGGATGCCTTCTTTTATACCCCACATCGGATAGAAGAGAAAGAGGGCACAAAGTTGCACATAAAAAACAATCGTGAGCGAGTTATACTTAGCGGGAATACGGCGTAATATCACGGAATATAACACCGCCGTCGAGACGGATAGAAAGGCGGTCAACAGCCCCCAAGCGTTTCCTAATTGGAAATTCGTAGAGCCAATAAGTACCAACATCCCCATTCCAATAGTGGAAACGACAATACCTATTATATTATAAAGCGTGACGCGCTCACGCAGAATCAGCCACGCAAAGATAGGTGCCAGAACCGGATTGGTCGAAAGCAACGTCTCCGCTATCGTGGGCGAAGAAAGAGCATCGTAAGTATAGGTCTCAAAAAGATAATACAAACAGGGCTGAAAGAACCCTGCTAAGAGGAAAAGAGGGATGTCCTTCTTATCGAGTTTTTGCAGTCCTAACGTGGCGTTGGAACGGCAACACAAGCCGATGAGAAATAGCACTACCATTGCCAACGTAAACCGCATTACCAGTAGGGTTAAGTTGGAGAAAGATAGTAATGCAGTCTTGATAGCCACACCCGACACTGACCAAATCAGCATCGCTATGATAACTGCCACATAAGGGAGTGCTTTTTTCATTGGTTTAGCAGCTCTCAAACTGCTTGAGGAAACGCACATCGTTCTCGGAGAACAGACGCAAGTCTTTGACGCGATATTTGAGGTTCGCTATACGCTCTACACCCATACCGAAGGCGTAGCCGCTATAGACCTTACTATCAATGCCGCAGCTCTCCAGAACGTTCGGATCCACCATGCCACAACCTAAGATCTCAACCCAACCGGTACCCTTACAGAAGGCGCAGCCTTTACCGCCACACAGGTCGCACGAGATATCCATCTCTGCCGAAGGCTCGGTGAAGGGGAAATACGACGGGCGCAGACGAATCTGTGTCTCGGGTCCAAACATCTCTTTAGCGAAGTATAGCAAAGCTTGGCGCAAGTCCGCAAAGCTCACATTCTTAGCGATATACAGTCCTTCTACTTGATGGAAGAAACAGTGGGCACGAGCCGAGATAGCCTCGTTACGATAGACGCGACCCGGGCAGAGGACACGCAAAGAAGCCCCCTCCGACTCCCCCCGAAGGGGAGTGTTTTGTATTTGTTTGGCAAAGGCGGTCATCAGGTGGGTTTGCACGGAAGAAGTGTGGGTTCGCAAGAGGATATCGGTAGGTTTTTGAACGCCTTCCTCTTTTTCGATAAAGAACGTGTCTTGCATATCGCGAGCCGGGTGTTCGGGAGCGAAATTCAGCATTCCAAACACGTGCTTATCGTCCTCTACTTCGGGACCACTGGCTACCGTAAAACCAATGCGGGAGAAGATATTGATGATCTCCTCGCGAACAAGAGACAGCGGGTGACGCGTACCCAGTTCGATGGGATCGGGCGTACGGGTAAGGTCCTGCTTATCCGCCATAGCGGTAAGAGAAGACAGTTGCTCTTTGAGTTCGCTAAGGCGAGCCTCCACAGACTGCTTGAGCACATTCAGCGGAGCACCAATAGCCGCTTTCTCCTCTTTAGGTACCTCGCGGAAGGCATCGTACAATGCCGAAATCTGACCTTTCTTGGAAAGGAACTTAATACGCAGATTCTCTAACTCTTCTTGGTTGGTAGCCTTCAAATCAGCCACCTGTTGCTGCAAAGCAGCAATTTGCTCTAAAATGGTCATAATCATCAAAATTTGCTGCAAAGGTACACTTTTTTTTTGAAATAAGCAAATAATTTGTTAAAAATTATAGATAAATTTGCGTATGTCAAAATTAAGTTGTATCTTTGCACGATATTTTGCGTATATATGCGCTCACGCACACGTGGACATATTATTTTAGGGCTATTGCTTGTTGGATGGGCTTGTGGATTGATGGCACAGAACCAGGCGATTGATCAGCCGGTGAGTTATGTAGCCAAAGACTCCATCCTATTGATGCACAATGGTGTGGCGCACCTGCATGGTGAGGGTCAAGTGAACTATGGCACGATGCAGCTTAACTCGGAGTATATTCGCGTAACGATGGATAGCAGTTTGGTCTTTGCTCGTGGCGTTTATGACACCATCAATGAGGAGTGGAAAGGCAAGCCGGTGTTTAAGGATGGTGGCGACGAGTACGAGTCGGATCAGATGAATTATAACCTCAAGACGAAGAAAGGTTATATCCGTAATGTCGTTACGCAACAAGGCGAAGGGTATATCGTGGCGGATAAGACGAAGAAAGTGACGGATAACGAGATGATGATGCAAGGCGGTAAATACACCACCTGTTCGGAGCACGAGCACCCCCACTTCCACTTACAATTGACCAAAGCGAAAGTACACCCGGGCGAATATATCGCAGCCGGTCCTGCTTACCTTGTCGTGGGTGAGGTTCCCGTACCCCTTGCTATTCCGTTTGGATTCTTCCCGTTCACAAAGACCTATACCAGTGGTTTGATTATGCCCAGTTTTGGTGATGATTACCGTCGTGGACTCTATCTACAAGGTATCGGTTATTATTTCGCCATCAATGATTACATGGATTTAGAGGTCAAAGGAGATATCTACACGAAGGGTACGTGGGCTGTGTATGGAAATTATCGCTATACGAAACGGTACTTATTTAACGGAAACATCAACATCAATTTCCGTCAAGACGTAGAGGGCGAGCGCGATTTACCCAATTATACCAAAGCCACCAACTTCAGTGTGCATTGGACACACACGCAAGACTCCAAAGCCAATCCGTACAATAACTTCTCGGCTTCGGTCGATTTCTCGACGAGTGGTTACAACCGCAGTAATATCAATAGTTATTACAATCCGGATTTAACCTCGCAGAACACAAAAGCCTCGTCTATCAGTTACACGCAGCGTTTCCCCGATAGTCCTTGGTCCATCGGATTGACGATGAGTATCCAACAACGTACACAGGACTCTACCCTATCCATGACCGCACCGAGTCTGAATGTCAGTATGAGTAGGGTTAATCCTTTCAAGCGTAAGCACCCTGTAGGCAAAGAGAAATGGTACGAGAAGATTAACCTCAGTTATACGGGAACGGGACAGATCTCTATCAGTAATGTGAAGGAAAATCAATTCTTTAAGACAAACTTCTTTAGGGATTGGCAGACGGGTCTAAAACACTCCGTACCTATCTCTGCTTCGTTTATGGCATTCAAGTATTTGAGTATCACGCCTTCCATTAGCATGACCGACCGAATGTACTTCCAACGTGTCAATAAGAATTGGGACGAGCAGACACAGCAGTTAGCACAAGACACGACAACAGGTTTCTATAACGTGTTCGACTTTAATGTCGGTGTATCGCTCTCGACCAAGCTATATGGAATGTTCACTCCTATGAAGAAACTCTTCCCTAATTCTCGTGTAGTGGCTTTCAGGCATGTGCTGACTCCGTCTTTGAGTTTCAACTACCACCCCGATTTCGGAACGAAAGGTTGGGGATATTACGGGCATTATGACCAGCCTGTCTATACAGGAGAGATTGATGACCAAGGAAGACGAGTACAGAAAGTAGATGAGTTGGGCAATCCCGTCTTTGTAAGGCAGACCTATTCGCATTATGAGCGAGGTATATACGGTAATGCCGCTAATGGTGCAGCAGGAACATTGAGTTTCTCGCTCGCCAGTAACTTAGAGATGAAACTCAAGAACCTACAAGACACCACAGGCAAGGATCCGTATAAGGTTTATAGTATCATTGATAACATTTCCGTCACGGGTGGGTATAACTTCATTGCAGACTCTATGCGTTGGAGTAACTTCGGTGTGAACTTGCGTATTAAGATTCCTAAAGTGAACTACACCATCAACCTCTCTACCTCGCTCGATCCGTACATGTACGAGTACAACGCGTTAGGCACGCCTGTGAGAACGAACAAACAATACTGGCACAACCATCGTTTCCCGCATTGGAGCGGTACAGGTGCCAGCTTGAGTTACACTTTCAGCAATCAGACATTTAAGAAGTTATTTGACAAGCTCAAGAAAAAAGAAGTGGCAGAGGCAGAGGAGGAGGAACCTAACGAAGACGGAAACATGGAGACCTCTCGTGTGGGACCGGACGGAACGATGGTTAATGGCAAACGAGACGGCAAGAAAAGTGAGACCGACGATGATGGTTATACCAAGACACAGATCCCATGGTCGTTATCCGTCTCCTACTCCATCAACTATAGTGACCTTGCCCACGTAGCAGCTAACTTCGACGAAAAGAAGATGCAATATCGGATGGGACTGACACATAGTTTGAATCTATCGGGCTCATTGGGTTTAGGCGAAGGATGGAAAGTGACCGCGAGCACCAGTTTTGATTTCAAAGCTAAGCGTTTCTCTTCGGCTACGTTTAATGTAGTGCGCGACTTGCACTGCTGGTCAATGACCTGTAGTTTCGTGCCCTTTGGTCCGTATAAGAGTTATAACTTCCACATCGGTGTCAATGCCAGTATGCTGGCAGACTTGAAGTACGACAAGAGCAGCGCCGAGGCGACGCAGAAGCTCGTTACGTGGTGGTAATAAAAAACAATATTATGAAAATAGAAAACGAAAAAGTAGTAACCTTGACGTACGAGATGTACGTGAATGGAGAAAATGGAGCAGAAGAGTTATTGGAAAAAATGACAGCAGAACATCCGCTCACCTATTGTCACGGTGAGAAGATGATGCTGCCTAAGTTTGAAGCCGCCTTAGAGGGGCTCGAAGTGGGTAATGAGTTCGATTTCCGTATCGACCACACCGACGCTTACGGAGAATACGATGAGGAAGGACTGATGGAATTGGATAAACAACTCTTCTTCAATGGCGATGGTGAGTTCGATAGCGAACGCGTTTATGTTGGGAATATCATCCCAATGAACACCATAGATGGTCAGATTGTCAATGCACAAGTTGTAGAGATCAGTGCCGACAAAGTAACCATTGACCTCAACCACCCTTTAGCAGGAGAAGATTTGCATTTCACAGGAAAGATCTTAGATATCCGTGCAGCAAGCGAAAAAGAATTAGAAGCTATCCGTCACCCACACCACTGCGGTCACCACTGTGGTGGACATTGCGAAGGAGGATGTGACGGAGGATGCGAAGATAATAATAACGAACATTGTAAGAAAGATGGCAAACATTGTGGCAATTGTAGGGAGGCCTAACGTAGGTAAATCAACCCTTTTTAATAGACTGACCAAGACCCGTCGCGCCATTGTGACGGAGCAAGCAGGCACTACGCGTGATCGCCAATACGGCAAAGCCGATTGGTGTGGTCGCGAGTTCTCCGTCATCGATACAGGTGGTTGGGTGGTCAACTCCGACGATACCTTTGAGAGCGAGATCAACAGACAAGTCGATTTGGCTATCAAAGAAGCAGACGTAGTGTTACTCGTTGTAGATGTGAACGAAGGTGTGACGGAGTTCGACAGCGAAGTGGCTCACTTGCTTAGGCAGGCGAAGAAACCGACTGTATTAGCGGTAAATAAAGTTGATAGTTTTGAGCAACAATACGGTGCTCCCGAGTTTTATAAGTTAGGTTTAGGCGAACCGTTTATCATCTCTGCCGAGAACGGATTGGGAACCGGCGACTTACTCGACGAAGTCGTGGCGCGTTTCAAACCCGAAGGCTTAGAGGAAGACACGGAGGAGTTGCCGCGTTTTGCTATTGTGGGCAGACCGAATGCCGGCAAGTCGTCTATCCTTAACGCTTTTATGGGAGAGGACCGAACGATCGTAACAGATATCCCCGGCACCACGCGCGACAGTATCTACACCCGATACAATAAGTTCGGTAAAGACTTTTACTTAGTTGATACAGCGGGTATCCGCAAGAAAGCGAAAGTAAACGAAGACTTGGAATACTACTCTATCGTTCGCTCTATTCGTGCAATAGAGAATTGCGATGTCTGTATTTTAATGATTGATGCCACGCGAGGTGTGGAGGCACAAGATCTCAATATCTACTCGCTGATACAAAAGAACAAGAAAGGTCTCGTAGTGTGCATCAATAAATGGGACTTGATTGAGAACAAGACCAATCAAGACATTAAGGCTTACGAAGCTGCTATTCGGGAGCGCATTGCTCCTTTTACGGATTTCCCGATTATCTTCACCTCTGCGGTAACGAAACAACGCATCTTCAAAGTGATTGAGACAGCATTGCACGTATATGAGAACAAACAGAAGAAAGTGCCAACCGCTCAACTCAACGAGAAGTTCTTACCACTGATAGAGAACTATCCGCCACCGGCTACAAAAGGCAAATATATAAAAATCAAATACTGTACGCAACTGCCTAACACGCAAGTCCCGACGTTTGTGTTCTTTGCTAACCTTCCCCAGTATGTAAAAGAGCCGTATCGCCGGTTCCTTGAGAATAAACTGCGTGAGTGGTGGGACTTCACGGGTACGCCGGTGCAACTATTTATTAGAAATAAGTAGAGTGAGAGTGAAAGTGAGAGTGATTTATGAAAATAATAACATTCAGTGAGGTAGCAGGGCGAGTAGAGATGATACTGAAAGGTGACTCGTCGATGTTGGTCAACCGCAAGCCGTTCTTTATTCCTGACGGATTGGGTGAGATCACCTATACCTCCGGTGTCGTATTACGCGTCAGTCGTTTGGGTAAGAACATCGCCTCTAAGTTCGCTGACCGTTATTGGGATGCTTTTGCTTACGGACTTGATATGCGAGCCGAGGAGGCATTAACCGAAGCACTCCGTCAAGGGCGGTGTTGGACGCAAGCCACAAGTTTCGACTACTCCACTGTGATTGGACAGTATTTGAATAAAGAGTTTTTAGATGAGAACCGATTAGTCATTTCGGTGAACGAGGCAATACATCAAGCCTCGCGAGTAATGACGATTCGACAAGGAGACCTCATCTTTATTGAAGAGAACGAACCAAGACGAGTAGCGGTGCGCAATGAAGAAGTGACTCGTTATGTACAACAACAAGAAGTATTATATTGCAAAATAAAATGAAACGATTAGTGACCCTATTCGGTAATCTGTTTTTGTGGATTGCCATCGTTGGGATACAAGCCGGTCCCTCCGTCTCTCATTCTCGCCTAAGTCAAGGTAAATGGGTAAAGATTCAAGTTAGCGAGAATGGTGTCTATTGCCTCACCTACGACCAAATACGTCAAGCGGGTTTGGATCCTGCCAAGACACACGTTTATGGTTATGGCGGAGCGATGTTACCTACACAATGGGCAGATGGCACGATTGACGACCTGCCCCAAGTAGGTTGTATTCGCCTTAGTGACCGCATCTTGTTCTATGGGCAAGGTTCGTTCCGTTGGAAATATGAGCCTTTGCAAGAAATCTTCACTCACACCCGCAATCCCTACTCTGACAAAGGCTATTACTTCCTGTCCGATATAGATACCCCACAACCGGATTTAGTTTATGCTTCCGCTATCAGTAAGGAGAACGCAGAGGTAGTGGATTATTATACGGCTTATGGGGTTCACGAACAAGATATCCTCAACCTATTAGACCCTACCGGCGTAGATGGAGGTGGTAGGGAGTTTTATGGAGAGACTTTATCGCCCAAATCTACACTAACGGTTAGTTTACCTTTCTCGCATATTGTTTCTGATGATATTCATTGTCGGGTGATGATAGCCGGCGTTTCCAATTCTTTCAGTCAGACCGAAGTCAAGATGGGTTCCACAACCAAGAAAATCGCTACGGCTCCTTGTGCCGACCACTATACGTTTGGTTCTCCGGCTACCTTATCTACCTATTTCCCTGCTACGGGAACGGGAACACAATCGGTTGCTATCACTTTTCTGAACACTGAGAGTGGCAGTAAAGGTTACCTCAATTATGTTGAGATGTCTGCCACCTGTTCGCTCACGATGGAGGGTGCTTGGCTCACGTTCCGCACGCCTATCCATTTATATGAGAACACGACCCTCGCCTATCACATCAGCAATGCGAGCAGTCAAACGATTATTTTAGATATCACTCACCTTGACAGCATAAAAGCCGTACCTGCCACGATGGAAGGAAACACACTCGTCTTCTACGCTAATAACGAAGACGAAGTACACGAGTATATTGCCATTCAACCCAATGCAAATGGTTGGCAGACACCCAGTGTTATAGGATCGGTCGGCAATCAAGACCTCCACGGCTTGCGAGATATCATGTATGTGGTTATTGCTCCCAAAGAGATGGTTGGTGTAGCAGAACAGTTATGTAGGGCTCACGTCAACGACCCTTATCGCAGTAGTGAAGATCCGTTTACTTGGGCTGTAGTCACCGATCAACAAGTCTATAATGAGTTCTCCTCGGGAACACCTGATGCAACGGCTTACCGCAAACTGATGAAGATGCTTTATGAGAATGAGCAAGATGGAGTTTCTACGATAGCCCCAAGGTGGTTGCTGCTGATGGGAGACGGAACGTACGACAACCGCAAGTTATTGACTAACTCCGGACCAAACACGCTCTTGACCTATCAGGCAGTGGATTCGGAGAACGAAATACGCGCTATCAGTAATGATGGTTATTTTGGTTATTTGAAAGATTCGATGATGGCAGAAGCCAAAGCAACCATGCAGATTGGCGTGGGTCGATTGCCCGTATCAACCATAGATGAAGCCCAAGCGATGGTGAATAAGATAGAGGAATATATCTGCTCCAGTCAACAAGAGAGTTGGCGTCGCGAACTTCTTTTTATGGCAGACGACTACGATGATAATCTGCATATTAGTGATGCCGATGCCGTTGCGGCTCCTTTAGCCAAACAAGTGCCGGACTATATCCTCCACAAGATTTACTTGGATTCTTATCCCAAAGTAATCACTTCCAGTTCCGAGTCTTGTCCCATGGCTCAGAACCAACTCGACAACTATTTGCAAAATGGCGTGGTAATGCTCAACTACTCGGGTCACGGAGGATACAATGCGGTCACCAGCGAGTCTATGATTACCCTCAACTCCATTAAAAAGATGACCAACAGCCAATGGCCTTTATGGTTCTTTGCTACATGTAGTTTTGCCCATTTCGATTCGGGAAAGAAATGCGCTGCCGAAGAAGCCGTATTAAATCCTCACGGAGGAGCTATTGGTGTGATAGCGGCTTGCCGAACGGTCTATGCGAATATGAACAGGCTTTTGAATAATGCCTTCTGTTCTGCGTTATTTGACCACCAAGATGCCTATCACTACCCTATGACAATAGGAGAGGCATTGATGGTCGGCAAAAACAAGTTGGGTTATGATACCAACAAACTTGCGTTCCTCTTATTGGGCGACCCTGCGATACGATTGCCGTACCCCTCGGATATATCCGTTAAGACGACAACGAAGTTGGACACCATCAGAGCCTTGGATGTATATAAGGTGGAGGGACAGATTGTGGAACAAGTCAGTGACACAACGGATACAGCAGCACTATGGTTCAACGGGACATTAGATGTAACAGTCTATGACAAGCAACAGCAAGTATCTGTTACACTAAAGAATCAAGAAAAATTCACCTACAACGATTATCCGAATATCATTTTCCACGGTCGCGTGGAAGTAACGAACGGTCGGTTCTCGTATCAGTTTATGGCACCCAAGGACATCCGCTACAACTATGGTCTCGGGCGTATCGTGTATTATGCCTTTGACAACGAGCACTATCGTGATGGGTTGGGTATTAAGGACGACTTTATAGTAGGCGGTATATCCTCCATCACCATTACCGATTCTATTGGTCCCGATATCGTGATGTACTTAGAGGAAGAAGAGCAATACAAACCTCTGGACGCAACCACCTACTCTACTCCGCGGTTCTATGCCACACTTTACGATAAGTACGGTATCAACACGGTGGGAAGTAGTATCGGTCACGACCTTGAGTTAGTCGTAGATAACTCCGCTGCCCAGACCTATAACCTCAATAGTTTGTTTATGTCCGATCGCGGCACCTATCAGTCGGGCTCTGTAACGTTCCGTCTTCCTGCTTTAGAGGATGGCAATCACTCCCTCTTCTTCCGCGCTTGGAACTTAGTCAATATCAGTTCAACGAGGATGATGAACTTCACCGTCAAGAAAGATGCCGCTCCGACGCTCTACAAAGTGATTGCTTATCCTAACCCCGCTTCGCTTTCTGACGAACTAACACTGATACTCAAACACGATCAGAAAGACCAGATTCTCGCCACCGAAGTTAGTTTCTACGACTTGGCAGGCAGACGGCTATGGTCGCAGTCTCAACCGAATGCTTTTGAGATACATGTACCAATGAGTGAGATTGCTATCTCTACCGGATTATATATTTATCGAGTTACTATAAAATCAGAAACCAACGGCAGTTCCGCCCTTGCCGGGAAGATACTGGTACTGCCATAAAATAGATATTTGCCTATGAAACAATTCTAAAAAAATTATTCAAATCAAATCATTTTTAATAAATTAACTAAAAATTCTTTATGAAAAAAATTCTTTTAACTGTAACGGCAATCTTAAGTATGTCAGCCGTTTTGATGGCAGAGGACGCAGCAATGAACCCTGTCATCACCGCAATGCCCGCTTTGAATATCGCACCGGATGCACGCGCTGCCGGTTTAGGAGACATTGGTGCTTCTACCGCACCCGACCTCAACTCGCAGCGTTGGAATCCCGCTAAGTATGCGTATATGGAAAGCCAAGGAGGTATCACCGGTAACTACACGCCTTGGTTACGTAACTTAGGTGTCAACGACATCGACCTTGCGTATTTGGCAGGTTACTTTAAGTTCGACGAGTTACAAGGTCTTGGTGCTTCGTTCACGTATTTCAGCTATGGTGAGGTATTTATGAAATCCTCTGCCGCAGCAGAGAGTTACGATCTAAGTTGCCGTCCTAACGAATGGGCAATAGACGTATCTTACTACCGTAAGTTACACGAGTACGTCAGTATGTCCGTGGCTTTGCGTTTTATGTATTCCGACTTGAACAACGGTAAGAACCAATCCACAAGCGGGTCCTCAACAGAGATGTACCCAGCATGGACGATGGCTGCCGACTTAGGTCTGTACTACAAACAACCGATTGACTTGCCGATGGGAACGTCTAACTTCACTCTCGGTTTTGCGTTACAAAACATGGGTGGTAAGATGACGTGGGATAAGGTACACCGTAACTTTATTCCTACCAACTTCCGTATTGGTGCCAGTTACGAGTTGCCTTGCGACAAGTACAATTTCCTTACCTTCAGTGTGGAGGCTACCAAACTGATGGTTCCTACCAAGTATCGTTCTAACCTCAGCGAGAAGTTCAATCCTGAAGACGAGAGTACGTGGACATTGGACGAGACCGAGTTCAGCAACTTAAGTCCGGTCAAAGGATTCTTCCAATCTCTCTGTGATGCTCCGGCTGCTAAGGGTTATAACGCTAAAGAGGAGTTCCACGAAGTTATGTGGGGTGCAGGTATCGAATACACCTACAACCGTCAGTTCTTTGCTCGCGTGGGTTATAGTTATGAGCACCCCACGAAAGGTAACCGCAGCCTATTTGAGGTAGGTGCCGGTTTCCACCTGAGTATCGTGAACTTCGATGTAGCTTACACCATTGCTACCGCAGCAACCAACCCGCTGAACAACACCTTACGCTTCACGTTAGGCTTCGACTTGGCAGGTATCAAGGACTTAGTGGATAACCGCAGAAGATAATGAGAATCGGTTTTGGATATGATGTACACTCTTTTGCCCCGAGTCGCGAATTGTGGCTCGGCGGCATTCGAGTGGACTACGAACAAGGCTTATTAGGTCACTCCGATGCGGACGTGCTCATTCACGCCTTGTGTGACGCTATTCTTGGAGCCGCGAACCTACGCGATATAGGTTATCACTTCCCCGATACGGAGGGAAATGAATATACGAACATCGACTCTAAGATTCTGCTTAGAAAGGTGATGGAGATGGTTCGTACCAAAGGATACGAGTTGGAGAACTGCGACTGCACTGTCTGTGCGCAAGCGCCTAAGTTAAGCGCTTATATCCCTGCTATGCAGCAATGTTTAGCGCAAGTGATGGGGGTTGATGTCAATCAAGTCAGTATCAAAGCCACCACTACGGAACACTTAGGTTTTGTAGGTCGTAAAGAAGGTATAGCCGCTCAAGCCGTTGCGTTACTTCGATAGCGCAAGTGCAAAGAGCCGCATCTGGTTCAGCATCGCCACTAATCCGTTACTACGGGTGGGAGATAGATGCTCCTTGAGTTGAATAGCCTCTAAGAAATAGAGGTTGGCTTGTGCGACTTCCTGCGGCGTGTGATCACTGAGTACGCGCAGTAAGAGTGCCACTATCCCCTTCACAAGGATAGCGTCGGAGTCTGCGTGATAGAGGATACTTCCGTCTTTTAGTTCTGCCGTAATCCACACTTTCGATTGGCAGCCGTCAATTAGGTTTTGTTCGTTCTTATCGGCTTCTGCCATCGGCTCGAGTCCGTTGCCATACTCAATAAGCAACGAATAGCGGTCCATCCAGTCGTCAAAACAGGAGAACTCCTCGATTATCTCGTCTTGGATTTGATTAATTGACATATTTGTTTTGCCATGATTTGGTCTGCCTCTACTGAGAGTGCAGGCGCTTGAATAATATAATCTGCTTGTTGATAGAAAGGTTCTCTTGCCTCTAACTGCGGACGGATACAGGCTAACAGTTCGTCTTTGTTTTTGCCTTGCAGCACGGGTCGTTCACTAAGATCGGTAAGCATCAACCGTTCGGCTAAGTCTTCGGCAGGCCAACGAAGGTAGATACTGGTACCTAACTCGTGAAGGCACTCCATATTGTCCTCCCAACAGGGATAACCGCCCCCGGTAGCGTAGATCACTTTCTCTAAATCTAACTCGGCAAGGTCTTCAATGACGTTTTTCTCTTTCTTGCGAAAGGCCTCTAAACCGAATGTGCGTATATATTCCGCAGGAGTAAAGTGATGAATAACCTCAAACGCTTGGTCTAAATCAGCAAAGCGCCAACCGAGTTGGTCGGCCACCATCTTTCCCACGGTGGTCTTTCCCGCCGCCATATAACCAATGAGATAAATAGGTAACTTCATGGTTCGTTATGCTCGTCGTTGTCCTTCCACACTAATGTGTCGTTCTGAAAATATGCGTAGGGTAAGATACTGTTAACGGTCGGTTCTACCTCATGCAATAGTTGCCACTCCTTATTATATATATGCGCGCGCGAGTTACAGATGGGCACGCAAGAGGTCTGAACAACGAGAAACGAATCGGGATACGTCACCACTTCTACATAGCAACTATCCGCCAAACGAATACGACTATACGTATCCGTCTCCACTTCTGCGACGGGATTGCCGTGCAATGCCGTCACTACCATCATCATTTCGATAATTAGATCCTTCATCCTACCCTATTCCGTCTCCTCAGTTTTGATTGTGCCATCCTCGAAAAGGAGCTTGCGACCTGGGAAAGCAGTCAACCACGCAGGGTTATGGGTAGAAATCAGTACAGCTATTCCTGCTTGACAGATACTACGCAGCAGTTCGATAATCTCGGTACCCGTCGTCGCGTCTAAGTTTCCCGTAGGTTCGTCTGCAAGGATAATCTCGGGCGAGTTGAGTAAGGCGCGAGCAATCGCCACACGCTGTTGTTCACCTCCCGAGAGCTGATGAGGCATCTTATAACTCTTCGTCTCCATATTAACTTGACGAAGTACCTCCCGTATATGCTGCTGCATCAATGGGGTGTTCTTCCAACCTGTAGCACGAAGCACGAACATCAAGTTCTCCTCCACCGAGCGGTCGGGAATAAGTTGATAGTCTTGGAAGATAATCCCCAATCGGCGGCGCAGATAGGGTAACTCCCGCCGTTTGAGACGAGTCAAGTCATAGTCTAAGACTGTAGCCTGTCCGGCTTCGATAGGAAGAGCACCATAGAGGGATTTAAGGAAGGTCGATTTACCCGACCCTACTTTGCCCCATAGATAGACCCACTCCCCCGAGTTAATCTCAAGGTTGACGTTTCGCAGAACGACTTGTTCGGCTTGGTCTAACTCAACGTTCTTATAATCAATCAGCTTCATCAATAGCAATAATCTTAGCTTCCAATTCAGCCAACTCCTTCTTGAGTTGGTCAATCTTCTTCTGCATGCTTTCTACCAGTTGGTTCGCACTCTTGGATTTGCCGCTAAAGAAGAGGATATTATTCTCGGCTGTTTTAATCTCTTGGGTGAGGTTCTCGTACACACGCATAAGCTTGTTGCGGTCACCAGATTGGATAGCATTCTTTGTCCTTTGCTCTTGGTTCTTAGTGCGTTGTTCCTTCTCTTGTTCTCTACGGGCATTGAAGAACCCATCACAAATATCGGTAAACTGTTTCCACAAGTCGTCGCTATATTTGCGTGCAACGGGACCAATCGTCTTCCACTCTTTCTGGAGGGCGATGAGGGCTTCCGATGTCTCCTTCCAAGCGGTGCTATTTTGCAGCTCTTGCGCTTTGGCGATAAGGTCCTTCTTACGTTTTAAGTTCTCACTAAACTCGTCACGCATTTGTTTATAGAACGATGTCTTTGCCTTAAAGAAAGCGTCGCACACTTGTCTATATTCCTCGTAAATAGCTTGGTTCTGTTTCTTCGGAGCAAAACCGATGGTGCGCCACTCCTCTTGGAGTGCCTGAACCTTCTGCGAAGCATCGTCCCAGCCTTTGTTGGAAGAGATATTACTAAAGTCAATCGCTTTCAACTTCTCGATGATGGCTTTCTTCGCTTCGAGGTTAGCACCCTCTTTAGCATGCAGTTCATCGAAATATGCTTGGTGTTTCTTATTGATGACGGAAGAAGCCTCTTTGAAGCGGTTCCAGATGTCTTCGCGCAGTTCGCGAGCCACCGGACCAATCTCCACCCACTCGTCGTGAAGTTGTTGCAACGCACGGTTAGCCTCTACGATATTCGGATTATCTTTCAGTTTCTCCGCTGCCTCACAGAGGACAGTCTTGAGTTCGAGGTTCTTCTTGAAGTCGAGGTCTCTTAGTTCAACATTGATCTTTACGAGGTCATAGAACTGCTCTTGATAGAGTTGATACTGTTTCCATAAAGTTTGCACTTTCGGTTGAGGAACGGCACCAATGGATTTCCATTCGGCTTGGAGTTCGCGCATTTTCTTGAGGTTACCCATAACATCAGCCGTCTCCGCCTCCGCCATCACCTTCATCTGCTCCAAGATATTCTCCTTTCGCAGCAGGTTCTGCGCCATCTGTTCTTCAGTGGCTTTGGTTACTTCAGCGCGTTTGGTTTTGTATATCTGAAGTAATTCACGGAATTGTTTTTCCGCCTCCTCAGTAAAATTACTTACTCGGTAGAACTGATTTTTCAATTGCTCTACCTGTTCTTTGGCTTCTAAGATAGCATCATTAGATGCTTCTACTAAGCCCTCTACCAGAGTTTTCAACTCGTCAACGAGTGTTAGTTCTTCGTTTTCCATAAGTGTCGCCTTGTAGCGTGGTTCATAAAAATCGGCACAAAGTTACACTTTTTTTTGGATATATGCAAATTTTTTTGTAATTTTGCACGCTGAATTGAAAAAATCACTATGAAACGAACTATTATCTTCATTTTTACGCTCTGTTTTTCCCTTTCGATGGCAGCGATGACGAAGGACAGTATCTGCCTTGCTCATCACGAAGTGCGCATCGGTTGGGGGGACATGCAGTTTGAAACGGCGATGTACCACGCGGACCACTATACGGGCAATTACCGCTATACGGGTCACCTCTTTGCTACGTACCAATATCGCTTCCTTCCTTGGCTAAGTGCGGGACTGGAGTTTGACTACGAGCACGTGCTCTGGCAGAAAAGTACGCCGAATGAGAATGGCGAGATTCGGCCTTTCCCTGAGTGCGAAAATTCCTATAAGGCGAATGCGAACTTCTACAACATCTGCCTTATTCCCCAAGTAAGGTTTACCTATTATTGGTCCAAGTACGTGAATTTATATTCGGGTATTGGTGTGGGTCTGCTCATCAATGGCGGTAGCGAACTCAATTTCCGTGGACAGAAGACGGCTTGCGCTCCCGTACTAGAACTCACTGCGTTAGGGGTACAAGTGGGTGACGACCATTGGTTTGGTACAGTCGAATTAGGTGGACTGAACGCGGCAAGCAGTCTCACCGATTTCTATATGCTTGCCTCACGTCTATTTTCCGCCTCTATAGGCTATCGTTTTTAACATCCTAATAATATGAATACAATTTTTCAACACACAGTGCGATCCTTCAGCGCAGCGGTCTTACAGCGCAGCGGTCTTGCAGCGATAGCGGTCACCCTACTCCTCTACACCTCTACTCCCCTACTCCTCACCTCTTGCGGTCCTAAAGATATAGAGTACGATGTCGAGTTCTCTACCCTGAACCAGGGCAAGATGCTCGTTCCTTACGCGGAGAGCGATGTAAATGTGGAAGACATCAATCCTTTTGCAGGTTTAGAAGAATACGACGAGGGCAACCCCAGTCAAGTAGGTCCTAATAAAGCGACCTCTGTTCCTTTAACCACGATGTTCCTTCGTCTTTTTGAGACAGCCCTTTGGCGTAATATTCACCAAGTGTCGGGTACCTATTGGAGCACGGATTTAGAGGGCAATCCTATTCAAGTGTCCGGCAAACTGATGTACCCCAAGGATGGTAAGATTAAGAATCTGATTATTGTGAGCCACTATACCATTGGAGCGCAAGAAGAGAGTCCCTCCGAGTCGTTTAATCCGGAAGGCCTATTCGCGACCATGGGTTACGCCGTAGCCATTGCCGACTATATCGGTTATGGTGTGACAGCGGATAAGGTTCACCCTTATCTCCAATCTCGCACGACAGCCCTGAATGTCATCGACATGGGACTGGCAGCACGCGCGTTACTGCAACAGCGTGGACTCAAATGTGCCTCGGATAGTATTATTCTCTGCGGTTACTCGCAAGGCGGTGCCACCACGATGTTTGTGCAATACTTAATCGAGAATGAACTCAACACCTTCTTGCCCATCAAAAAGAACTATGCCGGTTCGGGACCTTACGATATAGCACGTACTTACGACTATAGTGTTAAAAAAGATATCACCGGTATTCCGGCTGCTATCCCATTGATTATCCAAGGAATGGTTTTAGGAATGGACAACCCCATTGAGATGAGTTATTTCTTCAAGGATAAGTTACTCAATAACTACGACGATTGGCTGAATTCTAAGAAATACACCATCAAGCAAATCAACACCTTGATTGGCACGAACAGCCTCAAGGAGTTACTCACGCCCAATGCCATTGATAAGACTAAACCCGAAACACTGCGTTTCTACAGGGAGTTGCAGAACAACCGTATTCCCGAGTATTTCCTGCCCAAAGCTCCTGTATATATGTTCCACTCGGAGGAGGATGATACCGTACCCTTCCTCAACTCGCAGATCTTGCAAAAGCAGTTCCGAGACCTTGGTTTCTTGACTTTAACTCCTATCAATGTAGAGTACGATTTTGGAATGTACGGTCCCCACACCAAGGGTGCTATTAAGTTTATTTTTAAAGTTGCCTCTAAATTAGATTAATTATGAAAAAGAATATATTGCTAATCACCCTACTCCTCTACTCCTCTACTCCCCTACTCCTCACTTCCTGCCACAAGGAGGAGGTTTCCGAATCCACATTCAGTGTTACCCCCAAAACCATCCGTGCGGAGCAAGCCACCTTTGAAGTTGTGCCCGTCACGAACGAGTTTTATTACTATGCCGATGCCATCACCGTAGCCAATTATAACCACTACGGAGAACGGGCTATCGCGGACTCTATCGTGCGTTATTACAACAGGGTCAAAAACCATTTGGATGAAGCAGGTATTCCATACGATAACGATTTTCTATACTATCGGGGTTTATACGATTGTACGACCACCAAACTGCCACCCGAAACAAACTGTTACTTTTTCTGTATGCGGTTGAGTAAGAAGAACCAAACCCCTATCCTACCCCTTCATTTAACGCCTTTCACAACGACGAAGAAGATTGTTCGCGATGATTTCGTCATCTCTATGTCCTTGACCAACAACATGGTTAACTACGAACCGAGTAATACCACTTACCCTTATTGGGCAGACTTTGTCTCGTGGGAGGAACTTAAGAAGAGTTATGCCGGAGACATCGAGTTATATTTTAACTCCACCCTCGCTACTTACGAGTCCTTCGATCTCATGAACCAAGTCGTAGTACAAGGACCTGTTTCCTATGCGGTTAGCGATTGGTACAGCAATCTTCAACCCGGTGATTCTATTGTTGCTTTCGCTATCGGGTACGAGGAGTATAATTTAACAACCGAATTACAAGCTAAAACACTTATTATTGAATGATAACAGCCGAACAACTCAAGGACATCCAAGTCCGTGCAGAACATCTCAAGCAGTACCTCGCCATTGACGAGAAACGTATCCAATTAGAGGAAGAGGAACTACACACCCAAGCCCCCGGATTTTGGGACGATGCCAAAGCCGCCGAGGCGCAACTCAAGAAAGTAAAGAACATCAAACGCTGGATTGAGGGGTACGAGGGAGTGCAAGCTGCCACCAACGAACTCCAACTCGCTTTCGACTTCTTCAAAGATGAACTCGTCACCGAAGTCGAGGTCGATGAGGCGTACGCCAAAGCGTTGCAAGAGGTCGAAGACCTTGAAATGAAAAATATGCTTTCCCACGAGGAGGACTCGATGCCTGCGGTACTGAAGATTGTCAGCGGTGCAGGCGGTACCGAGGCACAAGACTGGGCAGAACAACTGATGAGGATGTACCAACGCTATTGCGAGAAACATAACTATAAAGTCACGGTCTCTAACTATCAAGAAGGCGATGCCGCCGGAATCAAGACGGTCACTTTCAATGTCGAAGGAGAAATGGCTTACGGCTACCTCAAGTCGGAGAATGGTGTTCACCGTCTGGTGCGCGTCAGTCCGTACAATGCCCAAGGCAAACGAATGACCTCGTTCGCCTCGGTGTTTGTGGTGCCGTTGATTGACGATAGTATCGACATTAAGGTCGATCCCGCAGGAATCAGTTGGGATACTTTCCGCTCCTCCGGTGCCGGTGGACAGAATGTCAATAAGGTAGAATCGGGTGTGCGTCTGCACTATAAGTTCATCAACGTGCTGACGGGTCAGCCCGACGAGATAGTGATTGAGAACACCGAGACCCGTGACCAGCCAAAGAACCGCGAGAACGCTTTGCGCCACTTGCGTTCGCAGTTGTACGAACTGGAGTTAGAGAAACGCCGTCAAGCAGCAGCGAAAGTTGAGGCAGGTAAGAAAAAGATCGAATGGGGCTCACAGATCCGTAGTTATGTCTTTGATGACCGCCGTGTGAAAGACCATCGCACGAACTACGAGACGCACAATGTGGATGCCGTGATGGATGGTGACATTGATGCTTTCATTAAGGCTTATTTGATGCAGTTCCCCGACTAAGATGGTACAAGGAACGGGCATATACAAAGACCGCGGGAGTAAGTTCCTCAGTTTTGCAGAACCTATCGCCAATGAAGAAGAAGCGAAGGCGCGTATCGAGTGGTATAAGAAGAAGTACCACGATGCGCGTCACGTGTGTTATGCTTATCGTTTAGGACCGGATTTATGGCGCACAAAAGACGATGGCGAACCGCACGGCACAGCCGGGCTTCCTATCCTACGGGCCATTGATAGTGCAGGATTAGATAAGATCTTAGTGGTAGTCGTTCGTTATTTTGGCGGCACACTCCTTGGCACAGGCGGTCTAATGGTCGCCTACCGCGAAGCCACCAAACTCGCCTTAGCGAAGTAACCACTCTCCCCATCGCTCACCGTGCGTCAAAAGCAATATCAATTACCGTAGCACTTCGTAGGATGTACGTAGGATGTACATAGATTTTGTGTTCGATCCTATAGATTTTCTTCGTGGTCACGATAAATTTTACAAATAAATTTGCATATATCAAAAAAAAGTTGTACCTTTGTGCCCAAATTGGAAAAATGAATGAGAAACGTTATCTTATCAAATGAATTTGAACAATATTATGCAGCCTTGCCCGCGCAAATAAAAATCAAATTTGATTATGCCATCAATATTTTGCAAACGGTAGCGGTACCAAGTACAAAATTTGTTAAAAAGATACAGAATAGCGAATTTTATGAGATGCGTGTTTCGGTTGGTACAAACGAATATCGCAGTTTATTGTTCTCGATAGACAACGACAATATTATCAATGCCACGCAAGTACTAATACTGAATTCATTTTTGAAAAAATCCAACAAGGATTATCCTAAACAGATAGCTATTGCAGAAAACATCTTAAAACAATTTGAGCAATGAAAAAGTTGAATCTGAACAAATTATCGACATTATCTACCGCAGAAATGCTGTTGAGCCGTAAATATGGCAATCTCGGCAGTTCGCAAAGAATGGAGTTTGATGCTGCTAGTCGTGATTGGTACGATAACCAATACGCAATGGTCAATTCCCCTATTTTTGGTGCGCCACAATCTCAAATGGCAATGGTCTAATATATTTCCTATATGACCCCTAATAACCTACATACTTATTCGGTGCACGATGCACAATGCACGATGCACGGTGATGCGAATACTCGCCCATATATGGGGGGGGTAATCTTCGCACCGATTTAGACCAACTGGATTCATCATAGATAGACTTTGCCTGTCCTGACTT
>JAZQOG010000022.1:0-60508 GCA_045627765.1 Paludibacteraceae bacterium
TGTGGAGAAAGGAAAAGCGGAAGCAAAACAGTTGATTGCTGACGCAGAGAAGAAAGCCGCGGAGATTGTGGCTAATGCAGAAAAGAAAGCTGCCGACATTGAGGCTAAGGCTGCTGCCAAAGCCGCTGAACTGGACAAGAACACCCGTTCGGAACTTAAACTCTATGCCGAGCAAAGCGTCAATGCCCTCCGCACGGAAGTAACAAATTTGATTTGCGGTAAGATCGTAGCCGATAACGTGAAAGCTGCTACTGCTGACAAAGCATTCATGCAGTCCGTCATCCTTAAGATGGTTGAGAGTATGGCTAAAGAGGGAGCCGTTACTATCTCTACCAAAGACGCAGAAGAACTCAAGAAGTACTTCGCTGCAAATGCTAAAGCCCTCCTTGACAAAGGCGTGAAGATCGAAGAAGTGAAGGACATTAAGACCGACTTCGCTATCGCTCCCGAGAAAGGTGGCTATAAGTTAACGTTTGGAGACCGCGAATTCGTAGAATACTTTAAGAATTTCCTGAGAGATCAACTCATCGAACTATTGTTCTAAGACAAAGGAACAAGGACAAAGGAATAAGGACAAATTAGTCATGAAGTACGAATTTTTAATATCCGGACTACCCGAACTCAAACAAGGCTCACTCCTTTCGACGGAAGCTTTGTCCGAACTGCTTGAAGAGCAGCTGAGCGCGAAGGACAAAGAGCTGTGGAGAAGCCTCACCCCCGCCCCCTCTCCTGAAGGCGAGGGGAGTATCAATATTGTCGAGATGGCGGAGACGTGCAAGAACCCGTTCCTGAAAGAGTGGTTTGCCTTCAATCGCGACCTCAATAACGTCCTCACAGCCGCTATCT
Source organism: Paludibacteraceae bacterium (assembly GCA_045627765.1). Lineage (GTDB taxonomy): Bacteria > Bacteroidota > Bacteroidia > Bacteroidales > Paludibacteraceae > Colicola. The sequence goes on from JAZQOG010000022.1 coordinate 847, forward strand.
GCCGTAAGCACAACCTCGATTTGCGCAAGCAGATAAAAGTGGAAAGTGAGAGTGAAAGTGAGCGACTCGGTGTATATTCGGTAGCCCAACAGATCCTCGCCAATCCCAATGCCAAAGACTTCGGGTTAACGGGCACGATGCCTATCGTAGATGAGATATTGGCTATTGCGAACATTGAGAACCTACTTGAGCGCGAACGCGCTATCGACGCTATCCGCCAAGCATGGCTCGAAGAGAAAACACTGTTCCTCGATTTCGACATCGAGAAAGTGCTCTCTTACTGGTTGCAGAATGAGATCCTCCATCGCTGGGACGCATTGACTATGGAAACAGGGCAACGCGTCTTCCGCGAATTAGTGGCAGAAATGAAAAAATCAATAAAAATATGACAAAAGGTAAAGTAAAAGGAATCATCGCCAACCTCGTTATGGTTGAAGTCGATGGTCCCGTATCCCAAAACGAAATCTGCTACATCAGCGTAGGTGATATCCAACTGATGGCAGAAGTGATTAAGTTCACGGCTAAGACAGCGTACGCTCAGGTGTTCGAATCGACCCGTGGACTGAAAGTCGGCAATGACGTAGAGTTTACCGGACACATGCTCGAGGTCATCCTCGGTCCCGGTCTGCTGAGCCGTAACTATGACGGTCTGCAAAACGACCTCGACAAGTTGACAGGTGTCTTCCTCAAACGAGGCGAATACTCTTATCCCCTCGACAAAGAGAAACTCTGGGACTTCCAACCCATCGCTAAGGTAGGCGATAAGGTGGAAGCTGCTGCATGGTTAGGTGAAGTGGATGAGAACCACCAACCCCACAAGATCATGGTTCCCTTCGTGTTTGAAGGCACGTACACCATCAAATCAATCGTTCCTGCCGGTCAATACAAGATTGAAGACCAGATTGCTGTCCTCACCGATGAGACGGGAGAAGACCACGTAGTGACGATGATTCAACGCTGGCCGGTGAAGAAAGCTATCACCGCTTATCGTGAGAAACCACGTCCATTCAAACTGTTAGAGACCGGTGTGCGTACCATCGATACCGCTAACCCCATTTGCGAGGGCGGTACTGGATTTATCCCGGGTCCTTTCGGTACGGGTAAGACCGTGCTCCAACACGCTATCTCCAAACAAGCCGAAGCGGATATCGTTATCATCGCTGCCTGCGGTGAGCGTGCCAATGAGGTGGTGGAGACGTTTACGGAGTTCCCCGAACTGGTTGACCCGCACACAGGTCGTAAGTTGATGGAGCGTACCATCATCATCGCTAACACCTCAAACATGCCTGTTGCTTCTCGTGAGGCTTCCGTATATACATCCATGACCATCGCCGAGTATTACCGCTCGATGGGTCTGCGCGTGATGTTAATGGCTGACTCCACTTCTCGTTGGGCACAAGCCCTTCGTGAGATGAGTAACCGTATGGAGGAGTTGCCCGGTCAGGACGCTTTCCCAATGGACTTGTCCGCTATCATCGGCGCGTTCTACGCCCGCGCAGGTTTCGTATATCTAAATAATGGTAAGACCGGTTCGGTAACGTTCCTTGGTACAGTATCGCCTGCCGGCGGTAACCTCAAAGAGCCTGTAACCGAAGGTACGAAGAAAGTGGCTCGCTGCTTCTACGCCCTCGAACAAGCTCGTGCCGACCGCAAACGTTACCCGGCTGTGAACCCGATTGACTCGTATTCTAAATACCTCGATTATCCTGAGTTCCAAGAGTATATCAAGACCCGTATCGGTGACGATTGGTTGACGATGGTCAATGACATGAAGACCTACCTGCAACGCGGTAAGGAGATTCAAGACCAAATCAACATCCTTGGTGATGACGGTGTACCTGTTGATTACCACGAGGCTTTCTGGAAGGCAGAAGTGCTGGACTTCGTTATCCTGCAACAAGACGCCTTCGATAAGACCGATGCCTTGTGCCCGCTAGAGCGTCAACAGTATATGCTCAAACTTATCATGGATATCTGCCGTCACGACTACGACTTCGATAACTTCCTCGATGTGAGCGAATACTTCAAGAAAGTCATCAACCTCTGCAAACAAATGAACTACTCCGAGTTCCAGTCCGCAGAATTCAAAGATTACGAGAAGAAATTAGAGGAACTACTAAAAACAAAGCAACTCTAAACTCTACACTCTAAACTCTAAACTTTTAAATTATGGCACAAGCATTTCAAAAAATATACACGCAGATTACTGCAATCACCAAAGCGACTTGCTCGCTGAAAGCGACTGGGGTAGGTAACGACGAGTTAGCTACCGTAAATGGCAAATTAGCGCAAGTTGTTAAGATTCTTGGCGACGATATCACCTTACAGGTCTTCCAAGGCACGGAGGGTATTCCCACCAATGCCGAGGTAGTGTTCTTAGGTAAGGCTCCGTCACTGAAAGTAAGTGACCAATTAGCCGGACGTTTCTTCAACGCCTACGGCGATCCTATCGATGGCGGACCCGCTATCGAGGGTAAGGAGATTGAGATTGGTGGTCCTTCCGTGAACCCCGTTCGTCGTAAACAACCGTCTGAGCTTATCGCTACCGGTATTGCCGGTATCGACCTGAATAACACCTTGGTCTCGGGACAGAAGATTCCTTTCTTTGCTGACCCCGACCAACCCTATAACCAAGTCATGGCAAACGTAGCCCTCCGCGCCCAAGCCGATAAGATCATCCTCGGCGCAATGGGTATGACCAACGATGACTACCTGTATTTCAAGAACGTGTTCTCTAACGCCGGTGTACTCGACCGTATCGTTAGTTTCGTGAACACAACCGAAAACCCTGCCGTAGAGCGTCTGCTCGTTCCGGATATGGCACTGGCTGCTGCTGAGTATTTCGCTGTAGAGAAACACGAGAAAGTGCTCGTTCTGCTGACGGATATGACGCTTTACGCGGATGCCTTGGCTATCGTTAGTAACCGTATGGACCAGATCCCCAGTAAGGACTCTATGCCGGGTTCGCTCTATTCCGACCTTGCAAAAATCTACGAGAAAGCCGTTCAGTTCCCGGAGGAAGCGGGTGGTGGTTCTATCACGATTATTGCCGTAACGACCTTGTCGGGTGGCGATATCACCCACGCTATTCCTGATAACACGGGTTATATCACCGAGGGTCAGCTCTACCTGCGTCGCGACTCCGATATCGGTAAAGTCATCGTCGATCCGTTCCGTTCGCTGTCTCGTCTGAAACAGTTAGTAGCCGGTAAGAAGACGCGCGAAGACCATCCGCAAGTGATGAACGCCGCTGTTCGTCTGTACGCCGATGCGGCTAACGCCAAGACCAAACAAGAGAATGGTTTCGACTTGACCGACTACGATAACCGCTGCTTGAACTTCGCAAAGGCTTATTCGGACAAGATCCTAGCTATCGACGTAAACATCAACACCACCGAAATGCTCGACATCGCTTGGGAACTCTTTGGCACGTACTTCAAGCCCGAAGAGGTGAATATCAAGCAAGCGCTCGTTGACAAATATTGGAAGAAATAATGGCTATTCAATATCAATTTAATAAAACATCTCTGCAAGGACTGGAGAAAGATCTGAAGATGCGGCAACGCTCCCTTCCGACGCTCCAAAGCAAAGAGACTGCCCTTCGACTCGAAGTCAAACGAGCCAAAGAGGAGATAGCGGCTTTGGACGAAGAAGTGGAACGCCGTATCCGCGATTATGACCAGATGATTACCCTTTGGGGAGAATTTGATACCTCCCTCATCCACGTTGATGACGTGCGTATGAGTATAAAGAAGATTGCGGGCGTACGCGTGCCTGTGCTTGAAGAGGTGGTCTATTCAACCAAAGAGTTTGATATCTTCTCCTCTCCCAAATGGTTTGTGGACGGCTTTAGCCAACTCAAAGCCATCGCCGAAGTGGGCATCAAACAAGAGTTTGTGCGCCGTAAGGTCGATCTGCTCGAATATGCCCGCAAGAAAACTACGCAGAAAGTGAACCTTTTTGAGAAGGTACAGATACCCGGTTATCAAGACGCTATCCGTAAGATCAAACGATTTATGGAAGACGAGGAGAACCTGAGTAAGTCCTCTCAAAAAATAGTTAAAAGCAAGCGTGAGCGTGAAGCTCAAGAAACGGAGGCCAACCATGATTGAACAAATGACTAAATACACCTTCTTGGTGTTTCATGGCGACTATGAAGCCTTCCTGACCAAGATTCGCGAGGCTGGGGTAGTGCATATCAACGAGAAAGCCGAAGGCTATGCCGAGAATGAGAACCTGCAACAAGTGCTCGCACAAGCGAAAAACTTAGAACGTATTCTCAAACAAGGTGCCTCTGACGAACTCATGCAAGAACGCACTAACCTCGAAGCACAATTAGCTACCACCAAAGCCGAGATACGCCGCATGCGCGTTTGGGGCGACTTCGATATTAAGAAGATCCAATCCTTACGCGAGGACGGCTATGACCTGCACTTCTACACTTCCGGCGCAAGCCAATACAAAGAAGAGTGGGGTGGTATAGTCGTCGGCGAAGCAGACGGGAAAGTGTACTTCGTAGAAGTACGACCGCTGATGCTGCAAGACCGCTGCGCTGAAGGACCGGCTACGCCTGAACGTATGGAGATTACCGCTGACGAAATCAAACTCAACGAACATAATGTCAGCGAGTTAGAGGCTGACGTGAAGGCTATTGAGGACAAGTTAGACGCCAATGCAAAATTGATTGAGGCTTGGCAACAATCGGATCGTCAGAAGGTCGAGAAAGAACTTCAAAACGTTCAGCAGACCATCGATTGGGATAAAGTGGAATTGGCTACCGATAACCTTGCCGAAGATACACTGAAGTTAGTGGAAGGATTCTGTCCTACAGCTAATAAGGCGCAATTAGAGCAAGTCTTAGCCACTACCGAAGGTGTCTATTACGAGGCAGCAGCTCCTTCCAAAGAGGACAATACACCGATTAAACTATCGAATAACTGGTTTACCAGACTCTTTAAAGTGCTCACCGGCATGTACGGTTGGCCACATTATTCGGAGTTTGACCCCACACCCATCTTAGGTCCGTTCTTCCTGCTGTTCTTCTCGCTCTGTATCGGTGATGCCGGTTACGGACTGTTACTTGTCCTCTGCGGATACCTTATCCACAAAGGCAAACTGAAGATTGAGATGTTCGAAGGCTTAGGTCCCATCATCATGGCACTCGGTGTGGGTTCAACCGTCATCGGTTATCTGATGGGCGGTTTCTTCGGTATGGATATCTGGGCAGCCAATTGGCTCCCCGAGGCAGCTAAAGTGCCGATGTTCAAGTCCTGGATAGGCGAGGGTGGAGTAGTACCCGTTGCAGCAATGAACCAGAGTTTTGATGTGATGATGGTACTGGCTATCGTCATCGGTGTGATACACTTGTGCTTGGCAATGGTCATCAAATGTATCTGCTTTACCCAACGGTTTGGCTTTAAACAAACCATCTCCGCTTGGGGCTGGCTGATATTGATTGTGGGTGGTCTGAGTGTGATGATCCTCTCGTCACTCGGTTTATTCGGTGCTCAAACAACATCACTACTCCTTATTATAATAGCCGCCGTTTCGGCATTAGGTATCTTTATCTTCAATGACCCAAGTCGCAATCCGCTTATCAATATCGGTGCCGGCTTGTGGGATACATACGGAATGGTAACGGGCTTATTAGGTGACGTGCTGAGTTATATCCGTCTATACGCCTTAGGTTTGGCAGGCGGAATGCTCGGACAAGCCTTCAATGATTTAGGAATCATGGTGATGGGCGAGAATCCGAATGTAGGAACGATTATCGGCTTCGTGCTGATCGTGACTTTCGGTCATGTTCTCAACCTGCTGATGTCCTGCCTTGGTGCCTTCGTTCACCCGTTGCGTCTGACGTTCGTAGAGTATTTCAAGAACGCCGGTTATGAAGGAAGCGGAAAGGAATACAGACCGTTTGCACTGAAAGACCGCTAACGCTGAAAGACCGGCTACGCCTGAAAGACCGGAGCAAAGCTCCTGAAAGATAATCCTACAGCGCAGCGGTCCTACAACGAAGTGGTCATACAACGAAGTGATCAAAAACTAAAATAATTAAAAACAAATTAAATAAAAAAAACATTTATGGAAACTTTATTAGGTTATTTAGGATTAGGCCTCATTTTAGGTCTTTCCGGTATCGGTTCTGCATTTGGAACCACGATTGCTGCTAACGCAGCTGAAGGCGCATTGCGCAAGAACAAAGAGAAGAGCTCTCAGTACATGATTTTGTCGGCTCTGCCTGCAACGCAAGGTTTGTACGGTTTCGTTGCCTTCCTTATGTTGATGGGTAAATTCAGCGTAGCTGAGAACGGCTTATTGCTGTTCGGTATTGGTGTAGGCGCAGGTCTTGTTTTCCTGCTCTCCGCTATTCGTCAAGGTCAAACTGCTGCTAACGGTATCGCTAACATCGGTGCCGGTAACGACGTTCTGACTAACACGATGATTTATTGCGCTTTGCCTGAGTTCTACGCTATCTTGGCTCTGGTTGGTGCATTGATGATTAAATAACAATTACAAATGAAAGCATTCGTTTTTCCCGGACAAGGCTCTCAGTACGCCGGAATGGGTAGGGACCTCTACGAGGCTTACCCACTGGCGCGAGACCTGTTCGAGCAAGCAAATGACATCTTAGGCTTCCGCATCACCGACATTATGTTCGGTGATGATGCGGAGGCGCTAAAACAAACGCGCGTAACTCAACCCGCTGTTTTCCTGCACTCTGTGATTGCGTCTAAAGTCAAGTCTTTAGACCATCCGGATATGGTGGCAGGACATAGTTTAGGGGAATATTCAGCGCTTGTGAGTTGCGAAGCAATCCTTTTTGAAGATGCCTTAAAACTGGTTAGTCGCCGCGCTTTAGCTATGCAAAAAGCGTGTGAGCAAACACCCTCTACGATGGCTGCCATCTTAGGAATGGCAGATGAACGCGTAGATGAAATCTGTCGCGAAGTGAGCGGAGATGTGGTGGTGGCGGCTAATTTCAATTGCCCCGGTCAAGTTGTGATATCGGGCGATATTGCAGGCGTAGAAAGAGCCTGCGAACTGCTCAAAGCTAATGGTGCTAAACGCGCCATCCGTTTACAAGTAGGCGGAGCTTTTCATTCACCATTGATGCAACCCGCCGCCGAAGAACTGGCTGACGCTATCATGGCTACGGAGTTCCATCAACCGGTTTGTCCGATTTACCAAAACGTAAATGCGTATCCACAAACCAATCCGGATGATATCCGTCAAAACTTATTACTACAACTGACCACACCTGTGCGTTGGACTCAAACCATCAAGAACATGATCCTTGACGGAGCCACTGACTTCTATGAGTTCGGCCCGGGCGATGTACTCAAAAATCTCATTAAGAAAATTGACCCTACAGTTACCCTGTTTTGATTATACGTGATAATGTTTAATCACGATTATGTAAAATAGAATTTAGAAAGAATATATATGATTGCTTCTGACGATAATATACCTACGCTTAGAATAGCGACGGGGATGGAGATGGATGTACTACCCTTGAGGAATATGTATTTGTTCCCGGGTGTGTTGTTATCCGTTAATCTTGCTCGTCCTCGTTCGCAGAAATTAGTTAAGAAAGCTTACGAACAAGAATTGCCGTTGGCGGTACTCACGCAGCGCAACGAATCGATTGAAGATCCGGAAGGCAAAGATTTGTACGAAATCGGAACCGCTGCACGGATTATCCGTATCTTCACGATGCCGGATAACACGTCGATGGTTATCTTAGAAGGTCTGGTGCGTATTCAATGTGAGAACTTCACGATGACACGCAGCAAGACGATTCAAGCCACCATCAATGTCTGCCAAGAGCTTATTCCCAAACGCAACGATAAGGAGTTTATCTCCATGGCTACGGAGATTCGCAAGAAAGCCGTAGAGTTACTGGAGAAGTCCGAACCACCAATGTTTGAGGCGATTGGGACATTGAGAAACATTGACAACCCTATCACGCTGATTAACTATATATGCGTAAACTTCCCTATTTCGTCTAAAGACCGTCACAAGTTATTGGCGCAAGATTCCATTATGGAACGCGCTCAGATGTTGCTCCAAAACCTCACCGATCGTATTCACGATTTGGAAACCAAAGAGCAAATCAAAGCCAAAGCACAGACGGATATTGATAAGGAGCAACGAGAATACTATTTACAGCACCAATTGGCGGCTATTCGCAAGGAATTAGGCGACGATACTGACCACATTATCAAGGACATAGAGGAACGAGCCAAGAAGAAACATTGGCCGAATCAAGTGGCAGAAGTGTTCGATAAAGAGCTTAAAAAACTACAACGCACTTCCCCCCACTCTCCTGATTATTCGCTTCAAGAAAACTACTTGAACACAATCTTAGACTTGCCTTGGAACGACGTGACGGAGGATAATTTTGATATCAATCACGCCAAACAAGTGCTGGATGCCGACCATTATGGTATTGAGAAAGTCAAGGAGCGTATTATCGAGTATTTGGCTGTACTGAAGGTGCGTCAAGGCAATCGTTTTAATGCCCCTATCCTATGTCTCTATGGCCCTCCGGGTGTGGGTAAGACTTCGCTGGGTAAGTCTATTGCTACTGCGCTTGGGCGTAAGTATGCGCGTATATCCTTAGGTGGGTTACACGACGAAGCGGAGATACGCGGACACCGTCGCACATATATCGGTGCGATGCCCGGACGAATCATAGAGAACCTACGCAAGGTGCAAGCCTCTAATCCTGTTTTTGTGTTAGACGAGATAGATAAGATTGGTGCCGACTACAAAGGTGATCCGACCTCTGCATTACTCGAAGTCCTCGATCCCGAGCAGAATAGTGCGTTCCACGATAACTATTTGGATGTGGATTATGATTTAAGTCGTGTCTTGTTTATTGCTACGGCAAACACGTTAGATAGTATTCCTCGTCCGTTGTTAGACCGTATGGAACTGATTGAGATGACGGGATATCTGCAAGAGGAGAAGGTGGAGATCGCCAAACAGCATCTCATTCCCAAGGAGTTAGAGAAGCACGGTATTCGTCCCTCGCAGTTACGCTTTAAGAAAGAGATTATCGAACAGATCATTGAAGACTACACACGCGAGTCGGGTGTTCGTTCGTTGGAAAGAGAGATAGCCGCTATCTGCCGTAAAGCCGTTACGAAGATTGCTCTTGACGAGCCGTATAATATTTCCGTAACGCCCGAAGACATCGTTTCGTACCTGGGTCGTAAGCGTTTTTACAGAGAAGCGTGGGAAACGAATAAATATGCAGGTGTGGTGACGGGATTGGCTTGGACACAAGTGGGCGGTGAGATTCTCTTTATCGAGACCTCTTTATCTACCGCTAAGACCCCTACCCTCACGTTGACGGGTAACCTTGGCGATGTGATGAAAGAGTCTGCTACGATTGCACTTGGATATATCAAAGCGCACGCTACGCAGTTCGGTATTAAACCAAAAGATATTGACACTAAATCCGTTCACATCCACGTTCCCGAAGGGGCTACGCCCAAAGATGGTCCCAGTGCCGGTATCACGATGACTACGGCTTTAGTCTCTGCGTTTACGGGACGACTGGTTAAACCGCGTATCGCGATGACGGGCGAGATGACACTTCGAGGGAAAGTGTTACCTATCGGAGGAGTGAAAGAGAAGATCTTAGCTGCCAAACGAGCAGGAATAACCGATCTTATCCTTTGTCAAGACAACCAAAAAGATGTAGAGGACATTCCCGAAAAGTATTTGAAGGGGTTACGTTTCCACTATGTCAAGGACATACAAGAGGTGATTAACTTAGCATTAGTATAATGGAACTTTTATTAACATTTTTATTTGTAGCACTCATCGTTTCGTATATATGCAGCACTTTGGAATCGGTGATGATGACCACCACCCTATCTTTCTTGACGATGAAAGAAGAGATGGGGAGTAAGGCTGCCACTATTATGAAAGGGTTTAAGGAGCACCCTGATCGCCCTTTAGCAGCTATTCTGTCCCTTAACACGATTGCCAATACGGTGGGTGCAGCCGGTGTGGGTCAACAAGCCACGATTGTGTTTGGAAGTCAATGGTTTGGTTTAGTGAGCGCGATTGTTACCCTGCTCATCCTTATCTTTGCAGAAATTATTCCCAAAACGATAGGAACAACGTATTGGAAGCAGTTAATGCCTGCTTGTGCTTATGTGATTAGGGGACTAATATATATCCTCTACCCTATTGTTTTGCTTATTCAGTGGATCACCAAGATCTTACCCAGTTCGGAAGAGGCCGTGGTCAGTCGTGAAGAAGTGGTAGCGATGGCGAATGTAGGTGAAGAAGAGGGTGTGATTGAGGAGGACGAGAATAAGATTATCCGCAACGTCATGCGCCTTGACGAGATCAAAGCTTCAGACGTGATGACGCCTCGTGTAGTAGCGGCAACTGCGTCCGAAAAGATGACGCTCAAGCAGTATTATGACTGCGACGACTACGACCATTACTCGCGTATCCCTGTTTATGCGGATTCACCCGAATATATCACGGGTTATATCTTACGCGATGATGCGTTAGAGGACCTTACGGAGGATAAGTTCGATATCACTTTAGGGGATATCAAGCGTCCTATTCCTCAGTTCGGTGAGGAGCAGTCTATTGGCGATATCTTTGACCAGATGTTACGACAGAAGTCTCAAATCGGTATTGTGATTGACGATTACGGTTGTTTCCAAGGAATCTTAACCCTTGAAGATGTGATTGAGACGGTGTTTGGATTGGAGTTAGTGGATGAGCGCGATGTTGTCACAGACTTACAGGCATACGCTCGTGAGCGTTGGCAACAACGTCAGAAACGCTTCAAACCGATTAAAAAAGACTCTATTTAATTGTTTTTAGCCATGAAAAAACCTCCTCGTTATCTTATTGAGGCCCTTGTGTTAGTGCTCTTAATGGGTATTGTCTTTGGTGTTCTCGGTGTTCGTATGGGTGCCGGAAATATGATGAACACCATCATTCATACAGCTCACGACTTATTGCTCAATACCGTCTTTTTCCTGATGGGTATCACGGTCTTAAGTGGTGCGTTTGGTAAGTTATTGGTGGAGTTCGGTGTCGTCCGTATCCTTGAGAAAATCTTGCGTCCGTTGATGAAACCGCTTTTTGGTCTTCCGGGTGTAGCCGCTTTAGGAGCGGTATTGACGTTCTTAAGTGATAATCCGGCTATCATCTCGCTTGCTAAGGATAAGCAGTTTGCCTCGTATTTTAAGAAATACCAATTGGTCTCGCTTACGAACTTCGGGACGGCATTTGGAATGGGTTTGGTCGTGATCACGTTTATGATTGGTCAAGGCTTCAGTCAAGGTGCTTTTGTTGGTTTAGCAGGCGCTGTGGTGGGAGGTCTTATCTCCACGCGACTGATGCAAGCCTTCACGTTGCGTTCGCATCCCGAATATAAGTTACAACCGGCAGTAGATGCGATAACGCTTCTTAACGAAAAGAAGAATGAGATTATCGAGTCAACGCCCAAGGATGGTATTTTTATTCGGGCATTGAATGTTATTCTAGATGGTGGTAAAGTGGGTGTAGAGTTAGGATTGGCTATTATCCCTGGTGTACTGGTTATCTCCACAGCGGTGATGATGCTCACTTTTGGTCCTTCGGGAGAGAATGGTGCGTATATCGGCGCTGCTTACGAGGGTGTACCTGTCCTACCCTATTTGGCGGATAAGATTGATTGGTTCTTCAAGTGGCTCTTTGGTTTTACGGCTCCTGAGTTAGTGGCGTTTCCTATTACGGCTCTGGGAGCGGTAGGTGCGGCGATTGGTTTGGTTCCGCGTTTTGTACAGATTGGGATTATTGATAACAACGCTATCGCTGTGTTTACGGCGATGGGAATGTGTTGGTCGGGTTATCTGAGTACCCATACAGCGATGTTAGATAGTCTGGGTTACCGCAAACTGACGGGTAAAGCGATTGGTGCTCACACGATAGGTGGACTTTGTGCCGGTATCTTTGCTCACTGGTTATACGTTTTGGTTTCTCTTTTCTAAATTATACGCCTATCCAATACCTTATCTACGATAAGATGAATGACTGCACTGAAGCCGATGTGGCTCGGTTGTTGGCGATTGTACCTGCTTTTCGTAAGGAAAAAGCGTTGCGTTATTCGCATCTTTTTGGGCAATGGACAACGCTTAAGTCGTGGGAGTTATTGATGCAATTAGTGCCCTGCCCTACTCTCTCTATTCATTATGGGCAGTACGATAAGCCGTATCTGACGGAGGGTCCGTTCTTCTCTATCAGTCATTGTCGAACGGCAGTGGCGGTGGCGGTGGATGACGAACGCGAGGTGGGAATAGATATCGAGTCTATTCGTCACGCGGAGAAGGCGCTTATTCAACGAACGATGAATGAGCAAGAGCAGAAGCTTATTTATGAGGCTCAAGATCAGGATCGGGCGTTCACCACTTTTTGGACACAAAAAGAGGCAGTCCTCAAAGCCCGTGGAACGGGACTGGTTGATGAACTGCCTCTCGTACTTTCTTCCTTATCGGATGAGGAAAAGAAGCGACTACAGACTTTCGTTTTTGAGAACTATATTTTTTCCGTTTTTGTCTGTTAGTTTCGTTTCTAACATTCCTAATGACTGGTCTTCGATCGTCACCACTTTATAGCGGCGGCGCCATTGTGCTTTCAGACTTGAGCCGAAGGCTCCTCTACAGATGTAGGAATAGATGTAGGGGTGCAGAGAAAGTTGCATGCGCCCCGTAGGATATTGCTCGCGATAGCGTTTGAGTTGATCCTCGATGGTATCGGTAAACAGGATGGTGGGTTGTACTTTGCCTTTACCTAAGCAGGTAGGACAAATCTCCATCACGTTCATTTCGATAGCGGGGCGTACCCTTTGGCGGGTAATCTGCATTAGACCGAACTTAGAGAGCGGAAGGACATTATGCTTTGCGCGATCGGGAGCCATCAACTCTCGCATGTGTTCGTAGAGTTGGTCTTGGTGTTCCTTAGTGTCCATGTCGATAAAGTCAATGATGATGATACCGCCTATATCGCGCAAACGCAATTGGTGGGCAATCTCATCGGCTGCTAACATGTTAAACTGAAAAGCATTCTCTTCCTGGTCTTCGTACAGTTTCTTACTTCCGGAGTTGACATCAATAGCAAACAGGGCTTCGGTCTTATCAATAATCAGATAGCCGCCATGTTTGAATCCTACCGTGCGACCGAGACCGGTCTTGAGTTGGCGGGTGATGTCATACTTATCGAAAATAGGTTGTTTGAGTTTGTAGTGCTTGACCATCTTAACGCACTGGGGTGCAATCAGTTCGACATACTGTTTGACCTCATTAAAGATCGTCTCGTCGTTGACTTGAATAGAAGTGAAGTCCGGGGAGAAGATGTCTCGAATGACACCGATGGTACGTCCCAACTCTTCGCACACGAGGCAAACGTCTTGCTTGGTGGATTGTTGTAAAGTACGTACTGTCTCTTCCCAACGACGCACTAACAGGCTCAGTTCGTTGTCGAGTTCTGCTGCTCGCTTATCTTCCGCAACGGTTCTGACAATCAGTCCAAACCCTTGTGGTTTGATAGACTGCATCAGTTGCTTAAGGCGAGAACGCTCGGACTCTTTTTTGATCTTACTGCTGACCATCACCTTTTCGGCAAAGGGGATAAGGACAATGTTTCGCCCTGCGATACTAATCTCTGCGGTCAATCGGGGTCCCTTGGTGTTGATGGGTTCCTTGATGACTTGTACCAAGAGTTGGTCACCTACATGCAGATAGTCGGCGATCTGTCCTTCTTTTCCCACATCTTTTTGATGAGGGATACGGCTCACGGCAGGCACTTTGCGGCGATCGCTAACGGCCTTCGTGACAAAGGATTGGGTAGTAAGAAACTGCGAACCTAAATCCAGATAATGCAGAAAAGCTTCTTTCTCGTGGCCTACATCAACAAAGACTGCGTTCAAAGCGGGCATCACTTTCTTGACGCGTCCGTAGTAGATGTTTCCGACCGAGAAATTGTCTTGATTACGTTTCTCGCGGTTAATCTCCTGCAAACGACCATCTTCGGTGAGCGCAATGGCAATCTCATCGGGCTGTACGTCCACAATTAATTCGCTTTTCATAACTTAAATGGTTAATAATTGATTTAATAAGGGGGCTTTGAGACTATCGACTTTAACCAAGCCGACTCGCCACAAAGCCCCCATTTTGAATAGTCAAATCGCGTTGACACAAGTTTACTTATGTTTATGGCGATTCTTACGCAAACGTTTTTTACGTTTGTGCGTAGACATCTTGTGTCTTTTATGCTTCTTTCCGTTTGGCATAATCGTAAAATATTTGATTGTTAATGAATAAAATAGTTACTTATTTATCTTTAAGCAGGACCGTAAAGTCATCCGATGGGCGGAAAGCAGGAATCTTATGCTCAGGCACTTGGATGGTAGTCTTAGCGCAGATGTTACGCGCTAATTTTGCGGCGCGAGTCTTAGTGAGGAACGTTCCAAAGCCACGAAGGTAAACGTTCTCCTCACGAGCGATGGATTGTTTTACGTTATCCATAAGGGACTCAACGATGTTTAAGATCGTCGTTTTGTCGTATCCCGTTTGGATAGAAATGTTGTTAACAAGTTCAGCTTTAGTCATAATTAATATAGGTTAAAAAGTTTTGCGGCATAAAATCGAGTGCAAAGTTACAACTTTTTTTTTATTTATACAAATTTTTTTGTGTTTTTTGTTAAAAAAAATGCAGATTATAGTCTAAAAGCGGCTAAAGCCCTCAAAGTCAGGCGTGAAAATGCGTAGTTTTACCCCCCCCATGCCCAGTCCTTGCCAAAGCAGGAGGAGGAAAAGAGGTTAATTATAATTCAAGCGCTTTTTGGTACAAATGCTTAGCTTTTCGGATATTGACGGGCATACCGAGTCCTTTTTCGTTACACTTTCCCAATAGAATATACGCCTCCTCGCAGTCCTTCGGAGCGCGTTTACAAAGTGCTATACCAGCCTCAATATCACGATATTTATTGGGACCAAAGATATATAAGTATGCCAAATTTATAAGGGCATAATCATCGCCTACCTCAATGGCTTTCTTATACCAATAGATGGCCCAATGCATATTCTTTCTAACGCCCAATCCGGTTTGATAGCAATAAGCTAAATTTGACATTGCCCACTTACTTCCTCGAGCAATTATATCTCGATAGATAGTCACTGCCAATTCGTGATTGACTTCGCCAAACCATGCTTCTTGATACCCATAAGCTAAGGTATGACCCGCCCATAAATCTCCTTGTTGGTAAAGGTATTCTAAGGCTGCCTTTCCCTTGTGAGTTTCGCCTTGGCAGATGAGATCCATCGCTTCTCTGCGAGTCTGTTCAGGACCATCGTAAGGGTGCGGCAATTCCTTAAGAAAGACGATATTGTTTGTGTTTTGTTTTTTCATAGTTATCTTAGTCATTTTGTTCCTTCATATATTCTAACCATTCGTCTTTATTTGCTTCTACTATGAGTTTGAAATTCCCCAAACCCTGATGGTGACGGTAAGCCGCTCCTGTTCCATGAGGGACAAAAAGAAAACTACGGTAATCTGTCTCAAGAAAAGCATATTCACTGATATCGATTGTATCCGGATTGGGGTTATTAATATGAATCTTGCAGAAAAAACCACATCTATCAAACGCACCAGCACCAATTTCCGTAACCGAAGCGGGAATCTCAACGACTCTCAGCCCAAAACAGTCACAGAAAGCATTATCATCAATGACCGTAACCGAATCGGGAATACGTATCGAGTGCAAACTGCCACATTCATTAAAAGCCATCTTACCTATCCGCGTAACCGAAGAAGGAATCTTAATCGAAGTCAAACCTATGCAACCCGAGAAAGCACCATTAGCAATCTCCTTTACCGAATCGGGAATAGTATAGGCTCCCTTAAAATCTAGGGGACAACGCTCTAAAATAGTCCTATCTTGAGAGAACTCAACTCCGTATTCATCTATGTAGGATATTTTCTTCATATTACGATTTATTTTTCTTATTCTTTCGCAAAAACTCTTCTAATCGGCGACTACTAATTTCAAAATTACGATGGGCATTTTCGGTATCGGTATCCTCCATTATCTGCTTGGACATCTCATAATCCGTTACCAGATGCTCCTTTGCCGCTGCCACATCGCCATTAGCTTGCAACCACTGCCCCACCCATCGACTACTGAGCGCCATTCCTCGACGCGCTTTGGTCGTATTGACTTCCTCTACAATCTGCTCGGATAAATGATTGCTACACGAAACATATTCCTCAGCCTTGGCTTGGTCACCTGCTTGACTGACTATCTCAGCCAGTTGGTCATAACTGTCGGCTAATGCACTCATTGTTTCGACGGTGTTATTCTTAGCAACAATCTGTTTCCTTACCTCCATACATTGGGTGTAATATCTCGTAGCATCTCGTAGATTCTCGTAGTCTTCAGCCAAACTGCCAAGACGGTTATAACTCTTCGCTAAATCTTCCCAATCTTCAATCAGATCCGTATCCTTAGCAATACTTTCTCGGATTCTCAAACTATCTGAGTATTTATATTCAGCGCGTGGAAAGTCGCCTATTGCTAAAAACACATCACCTAAATGGTCAAAACTAATAGCTTCCTCTCGTCTTGCTTCATGGGACTTTGTCTTATCTGCAATCGCTACCCGGATATCCAGACTCTCTTCAAAAATGTTTATCGCATGGTGAAGATCGTCTTGTAACATAAATATGTTGCCCAACTTATCGTAAATAGAAGCTAATTTTCTGCGTACAGCATTGGTTTTCTTTTTGGCAGCAAGAGGTCTTTGGATGTTTATGCACTCTATATAAGCGTCTTCCGCATCGTCATAATCATAATTGAGTTCATTCATATTTCCGAGTTTCAAGTACTCGTCCACCAATTCTTCTTTTCCGCAACGTGCTTTCTTGATGGCAGCAATGTACTTAGACTGCCAATGAGCGGCTGCCACATAATCTCGTTCTACCCCATCGCCATTGTAATAGGTCTCTATCACCTGTTTGATGGCATCAATAAAACCGGCTTCAGCAGAAGCGAGAACAAGCGAAAAGTCTTTAGAGATTTTGAAACCGAGCCGCATAATCAGTTTGAGTGTTTCTTGAGAGGTTCGGCGGTCGTAATCTTTTTCCTTATCGGATAGTTCTTCGTAAGGCAGAAGACAAGGGTGCAGTTTGTTCGTATCGTTTCGCTTTTCTCCGTAGATCCAGCCATCATCAATACGCCCAGCAGCCCACACTTCGTGGACGTTCTTAGCAATCATTTCCGCAAGCTCATTCAGCTCCTTCGGCAGTTGAATGTCACTCGTGTCAATCGGTTGTGGTATGTAGTCTTCGTGTTTCATATAATAACTTATAAGGTACTTAATATATCCATAAATTTGAAAGAATATTCATCCGCAGAAACGTTGTCCTTTTCTTCTCTCGAAATGTCCGCAAGATGATTATAACACATTGCGCTCTGAAATGCTGCCGTTTTAACCCCCTTTTCTGCCATCGGTTCAAAAAGTTTTAAGGCCTTTTGAAAGTATTCTTTGGCAGAAGCAAAATGCTCTTCTTTTTGCTCAATCTGACCTAAATGAAAATAATCCAAAGCAATAAAGCACAAAGAGTGATAGGTGCAATTCTCATTCATAATCCACTTGGACTGTTGCAGACTTTGTTTATAATAATTTTTCGCAGATTGTAGATTTCCTGCATCCTCTGCAACACTACCCAAATTGAAATAACATTCAGACAAACCTTGCCATATTTCTTTAGTATCTTTCTCGTTCATCTGTTGAAGCAACTGCAAACTTTTCATAAAATAGTCATTTGCAGTAGTTAGGTCACCTTGTTTTTGGGCTATTTCACCAAGGTTATTATAAGAAACAATCAAATCGTGTCGCGCTTCGTCAGTTCCTATTGTGTCAAGAAGATATAGGTCCGTTATCTTCCCCATTTCGTAATATAATTTCGCTTCTTTATAATTATCTTCTTCTTTGCTTATATCTCCGAGTTTTTTACAGGTGGTAACAAAAGCTCTTTTTGACTCTAAACTTTGACTTTTTTTGGTCAACATCGTGTCTATTTTATAACAACACTCAAAATATTCTTTTGCCTTATTACGATTGCCTTCTAAATAGGCAACATCACCTAATCTATTATTAATGATAGACAAATCTCTCCAAGTGCTAAGGCTAGGACAATCATCCACAATATTATCTCTAATCTCCATACTTTGGGTGTAATAATCTTTCGCAACGGACAAATCGTTTTCCGCTTGGGCAATATCGCCTAGTCTTTCATAACAGATAGATAAATTCCGCTTTGCGTCAATAGTAGGGGTCTCTTCGGCAATTTGTCGATCAACTTGCAATGACTGAGAATAATATTGTTTTGCAAAAGATAAGTCGCCCCCTTCTTGAGCCAAATCGCCCATCTTAAAAGTACTTATAGATAAATTTCGCCTATTTTCGATAGTAGGATTTTTTTCTGCTATTCGCTTCCGATTGAAAAAACTCTTACCATAGTAAAACTTTGCAGCCCCCCAGTTGTTTTCCTTAATATACATATCACCAAGTTTATCATACAAGCTTAAAATATTTTGCATTGCCTCGGGAGCACCTGTTTTATAAAAGATTTTCTCTGCTAATTGCAAACCCTCTAAATAAAATTTTTCTGCCAAATCGAGGTTCCCAAAACTACTCTCTATCTGACCAAGTTTGCCATAGGTGATAGGTGCAAACCGCAAAGACTCTATTAATTTCCAATCGTCATCATCTGCATCTTTCATCATTTGCCTTTGCAATTCCAAACATTCTATGCCACACTCCATTGCTGCTAAAAGATCACCGACAGCTTCCTCCATGTCTTCAAGATCTAATAACGCAACTACAATATCTTTGGGACTATACCCAACCTTCTTTATGGTCGAAATATATTTTTTTTGCCATTTAATAGCCACGTTGTGATCTCGTTGCACACCTTCTCCGGTATTATACATATCCACTAATTTCTTGATAGCCTCCGGTAATTTAGCTTTTGCTGCAGACCGAATGAGTTTTAAGGCTCTTTCGGTATCCCTTTCTACATCAATAGCGTTCAAATAGGCCAAACCTATTAAGAAATTATGTTCCGGTGATTCATCATTTGTCGTTATTGCCAACTGCTTTAACCGCTCTGTCATAGCCTGAATATTGGTTCCGTCAACAAAAGCAGGCAGATCTTTAAACAAATCCTCCAATAACGTTTTATCCGTTTTTTGCATTTCCGCAGGGACAATGTCTTTGTGCAACTCTTTAGCATAAGGATATTCATGGGTAGCAATATAGTTCGGCTCTGCTAATGATGGGGTAACAGCCAATGTCACAAGACGACTCTTAATCATTGCTTCTTTGATAGCATCGCTCCAAGATTCTCCGGGGACGAGGTATTCGTCATACCAAATGGCGATATCGCGACAGAACGGAATATTATGAATCACTCGCATTAACTGTTGGGCATAATAACGATCTTTCTTGCGATAACTCATAAAGATATACGCATCGAATGCTGCGCGCACACGTGAAGCCAATTCGTCTCCGACTATCACGGAATTAAGATATTTTTCTAATTGCTCTTTGTAGGGAATCTTAGTCGGATCATTGGCTGTTCTATCCAAAAACTGTATATCACCAGCCCCTGATAGAATACTATTCATCTGCTCGGCAAAAACTTGTTCAATGCCATACTCTACTGCTATAGGGAGAATAGGCGTATGATTCGTCTTCGCAATATTATAAATAGTACGAATAGTTTGAGGGGCATTACGGAAGAGAAAGTTCGTAGAAATCACCATTACGAGCAACTGCATCTCTGATAGCGAAGAAATCAAATCTTCCTCATCGGTCGGTCTTGACCAATCCGATTCATAATAGATAGCGCAATTCTGAGCAGCAAGGATGTCCGCACATACGAGATCAAAGGATGATTGATTACCACCTTTACCTACTGCGTCCTCTTGGTGGTAGAAGACAAAAACCCTTGGTTTACCTTGTGGAGAGGAGTTACCTCTCGTTTTGTATTCAATTTTCGACATTTTCACCCTCTTGACATTAATTTGCTGTATTTGTCATCTTTAATATCCACGGAATGTAACGAGAAAACTCTTTATCGATATTCTGTGTGGCATCCGGTAAGTCCTCATACGGACGAATATCATGATGGATGAAGCGTTTTTTGTTCAGTGCGAGCTTGTCGGCATACTCATCATGACGATACTTGTCTTCGTCCAAATGAGGTTTACGATACCCCATCAATAACTTTTCAACATTCCAACGATTGTGTTCAACTTGAGCCAAAATGTCCGTTTCGGTTTCAGATAAAGGTGACATGTCTAAACTTGGATCATTCACATTCAGACCTCGTAAAGACCTTAAAATCTCCAACTTAGTGTATAATGAATAAGCACTATATAGGTTAGACCACTTGAGCGCTACGGGAATATTTTTCCATTTCTCATTGGCATCTTTCCAAATCTGCTTATTAGATGAAGATTCCAATTCTGCGAAACTTTTGAATTTATCATTTTTCATTGTGTCGTATAGGTAGTTTATAAGCTTAGCTCGTTCAAACGAAGTGTCGTCCATGCTATACGCCGTTTCGTTCATACCAAAAGGATAGATATTAGCATAACGACCTCCAAGAGGTTGACTTGGTATTAATTGCCCATTCTCAACGTGATAATAAGTATTCACTTTCGGTTGATTACTAATGGCTTGATCTGCCTTGCGAAGGTTAGTAACAAAGTTATCTGAATGGTCTTGACAAATAAACACAGGCACAAAACGATCGTACACTTCGCTTGGCATATTCATACCCATCACAAAGTTTTTATGTTGATTAGGCATTGCTAAGAAAATGGATAGGTGCTGATTGACATTATGGTCATTAGCCCATTCTCCAAGAACCTTCTGTACAGCATTTGAGAAGACATCTCCTTTGATAAACTCAAACTCGACATCAAGGAAACCGGCATCTTTCTTCTTATAGCCGTTTTTACGAGTAAAATAGAGCGAACTCTCCACCAATTGCCTTGATTTATTTTCTGATGTTTCTGTTAGGTCTTGGTAATAATAGGGCTGTATTTCAAAGAAATAGCGATTGCGGACAATAAACTCCTCTTTCTCAACATCAGCGTGCTTGTCTATAAAAGTAATGAGCGTCTTCTTTTTGTCGCCATTAGGGAAGTGAAGCAGTTGAGCCGCTTCCATAGCAAAAGCGACGGCAAAATTGGTTGTACCAACAAAAACCAGATGGACATTACAAGACGAACTATAGTCGTTCCCATAAACTGACGGATAAGGGACTATCTCGTTCGGATGATCAAGATCTTTATGACCTTGATTTACAAAAACTTGTCTTGCCCAGTCTGCGTAGAAATTATATGGAACAAATTCTATTCCAAGATCTTTAACACGACCAAAAATTTCCGAAGTCTTAAATGCCGCATAGGTATCAAGATCTTCAAATACGCAAATGATGTGTTTGGGGCGAGTGGTGATAGAGGGTTGTTCCAAATAATCACAAATACTATCCACACATTCCACGTTAATAGCATCGTGCGAAGGTAGCGTTCGCAATCCTACAACATACACCTGCTTGGCTGCCTCCAAATGAATATCTTTATAAAAATCCTTTGATGTCCGATGACCATAATTGATGATGATCTTCTCTAATTGTTTCTCGTTAAAGACTTTCCGAAGTTTTTCACGAATTTTCTCTGAACTTACAGCACTCATCAACAAAATATATGCATTCTTGTCTTTCTCGAATATATGCGTAATGATAGAGGGGATCATCTCGTCATACCCCAAGATGATATAGTGACCCGACTTCAAATAGTGGATGTGACCGGATTTATAGTTATCCACTCTGCGTTCAATGGAATTAGTGATAATACCAATGATGATACCATTGAACACAAAAGCCCCCATTAGGAAAGTAATACTGCTCACGAACAACATCCAACCGTGAACAGCCTCTTTCCCGTCCTGTAAATCGCCCACATATAGATTATTGAACGCATTGGAGTCTATCAATAAATACACGGGCAGAAGCCATTTGTTAATATCTTTATCGTGGCAATAACTCTCCCATTCGGCTCCGGAAATAAAAAGCAATAAATACGATAGGCACAATAAGACAAGTAAAAGAACTCCTAAAACAAGAAATTGTTTCCCCGTGCTTTTGGTAAGCGTGCGATCAAACCAAAGTTTTAATGATTGTTTGTTGTTCATAATTTTTTCTCTAATACGTTCATTGAATTTCTTTCTCTTTTTAGCCATTCTATTTATTTGCTGCAAAGGTACAACTTTTTTTTGAGATAAGCAAACTTATTTGTAATTTTCTAAAAAAAAGTGCAAATTATAGTCCAAAAGCGGCTAACGCCCTCAAAGTCAGGCGTGAAAATGCGTAGTTTTCCAGTTCTTTCCACCCTACCCTTACCATTCCATCCATGAGTGGCAACTCGTCACATCGGCACACCTCAAAACGAGCATGTAGGCGTTGGTGGCTGAGCACGTGAGTGAGGGTGAGTTGAGTATGCCCTACGGGCTGTTGAGCAGGTTTAGCGGGTTTAGCAGTTTCATCCGTTATTAGAGCAAATTCCCACAGGTGTTGCCAGATATCCTTCTGATTTCGTTGGTGGATGAGAGTATAGCCCTCCTTATCTATATAAATAATATAATGTAGGTAGCGGTCCTTTAGGGCTTTTTTGACTTTGCGCAGAGGCAGCACCTCTACAGTATGATGGGCGTAGCCGAGGCAAAAACGGCGTAGTTCGCAATGCTCACAATCGGGGTTTTGAGGGGTGCAGTAGAGAGCACCAAACTCCATGATAGCGGAGTTAAACAAACGTGGCTGTTCCTTATCTAAGAGGGTTTCGTCTAAGATGTGAAAGTGTTTTTTTCCTTGGTTGGTATCGAAGACGGTATCGTCATCAAAAAGGCGAGCGAGCACGCGATAGACATTGCCGTCCATAGCGGGATAAGGTAAGTTGTAGGCAAACGATGCGATAGCGCCGGCGGTATAGTCCCCTACCCCGGGCAACTGACGCAGTTCCTCAAAACTATCCGGAAACCCTACTCCTCTACCCTCTACTCCTCTACTCCCAATCATCTTCGCCGCTTTGTGGAGGTTTCGGGCGCGGGAATAGTAGCCGAGTCCTTGCCAGAGGAGGAGCACCTCGTCTTCAAAAGCGGCTGCGAGGTCTTGAACCGTTGGGAAGCGGTCAATGAATCGTAGGTAATAGTCGAGTCCTTGTGCAACGCGAGTTTGTTGGAGGATGATTTCCGAGATCCATATCTTGTAGGGGTCTTGTGTCTCTCGCCAAGGTAGGATTCGTTTATTTGCCTCGTACCAGCGATAAAGTGCCTGTTGAAATAGGGGAATATGCATGATAAAGTGTGGTTATACCCATAGAGAGGGGGTGAAACGTGATGTGCTCAAATCCCGCCTGCTTAATATGATCCACCATAGTCAATCCGTAAGGGAAGTTCTGTACGGATGTATTGAGGTATTGGTAAGCGGTCTTATCGTGACTGAGCATTTTGCCTATCCATGGCAATACGTGCAGGAAATAGAGGTTGTAGCAAGCCTTAATGATTGGATTAGTAGGATAAGAGAACTCCAAGATCACCAACTCTCCACCGGGTTTGAGCACGCGGTACATCTCATTAAGACCTTGCTGTAAGTTAGCGAAGTTCCTTACACCGTAGGCGCAAGTGACCGCATCAAACGAGTGGTCCTCGTAAGGCATCTCTAGTGCACTGCCATAATCAAAACGCACTTTGTCGGCATAGCCGGCTTTTTGCACTTTCTGCTGACCTATCGCCATCATCTGTTGGCTGACATCAAGACCGATGACGCGGTCGGCTTTGCCTTGACGCAAGATCTCCAGCGTCAGGTCGGCAGTGCCGATGGCAACATCGAGAATGATGGATTGAACCGCTTCGCTAAATGATGTATTGATGGATTGGACGGCTTTACGGCGCCATCTGCGGTCGATATTGAGGGAGAGCAAGTGGTTGAGTTTGTCATAAGTCCCGGCGATGCGGTCAAAAAGGGAACCTATAGCAAAACCGTTATTATTACCAGTATTGTGTACCATACGTTTATCAGACCCGCATAGAGCAGGCATTTGTTATATTCGCGCCCTTGCGCACGGGTGAGTTTAATATATAGAGCCAAGGCAGGAAAGACGACGAACAGCGGTAACCAGTGATGAAAACCTATCCAAGCCAGCACCGGCATAAGTAGAACGATGACGAGCATTCCTATCTCGCCGGCCCGTTTGCCAAAGCGAACAGGGAAAGTGCGTTTGCCGGCTTGTCGGTCACTGTCTATATCCCGCAGGTTATTCGTGATGAGCACGCACATTGATATCAGTCCATTGACCCCTGTAGCAACTATCACTCGGGTATAGAGCGACGATGGGTTCCAAACAGGATCTTGCAGCCACATCGTGCCAAAACCGGCGATGACGCCATAATAAAGGAAGACGAAGATATCGGCTATACCCAAGTAACTAAGGGAGTGATTGGTAGCGGTATAGAGCCAGGCAAACAGGATGGCGGTAAGGCCGATACCGAGGATGACCCAACCGCCTTGCAACACAAGATATAGTCCCAATCCAATGCAGATGATAAGGGTGATGATACACGCTAAGCGCATCTGCTGCACCGTAACAAGTCCTTCCGCAAGGGCGCGCTTGAACCCTACTCTGCCCTTTTGGTCTAATCCGCGCGCAAAATCGTAATAATCGTTAATGAGGTTACTGAGAATCTGCAAGCTCAAGGCGCAAAGCGCAGTGCAGATAGCCACCATCCACGAGTGCATTGAGCATTGTGCATTGTGCGCCATCGACATCACCAATGCCACGATGACGGGACAGAGGGAGGCAAAGAGTGTTTGTGGGCGTATAATCTTTAACCAAAGCATGATAGATATCCGTTTTGTATTCCTTTCCGAAGAAATTGCTCTTTTTACTATCATTCGTTGATTTTCTTACTTCATCTGTGCTCCGGGAGGTGTTATAGATCCGGCCGGCATTGATGAGGTAGATGTTGTCGTTGATGAGGAGCATTAGTATAACAGTCCAATCATCCACAATGGTATTTTATGACCGGAAGCGTACTCCATATTGTCTGCCAAAATGTACGAATTCGGTATATTAGCAATTTGTGTATAGTCTTTATCTTCTCCCCCAACCTCAAATGTATATTTTCCATTAACCAAGAAATCTCCTTTATTGCGGCCATATTCAACTTGATGACGAACTGATAATTGATTTACGGCAAAAGTCTCACGGATAGTTCCCGCCTTAACAGGAATAGTGGTCAATGCTTGCAACATATTCGGATCTGCAACAAAGATTTTATCTGGTTTTTGTAATTTTTTCACATTCTTTAGGTCGCTATAAATGAGGTTTATGAGTTTGGCCTTTTGTAAATACTGAAAATAGTTAAGTATTGTTTCACGCCTTAATCCACTTTGGATGGATAAACGATTCATATCAACTTCAAAAGGTTCGCTTTGTGCAAGCACATAAAGCAGAGCTTTAATTTTACGGGTATTACTCAACTCGACTTTACAAATTCGAGGCATTTCTTCATCAATAACATAGTTAACGACTTGTTCAATTATATCATAGTAATCAATCTTATTATGTTGATAATAAGGATAGTAACCGACTTTTAGATATTCATGAAAAGCCGCGACAGGTTTGCATAAAGTATTTACCTCGCTACAGATTTCTCCCGCGTTCTGCAAAATATAATCTAAATCGTATTCCGGTAAACGGATATTTTTATAGAATTGTAAATATTCCCGAAAACTTAATCCTTGTATATCATGCGACACACACCGACGACTTAAATCAACGTCTCCTTCCATTAGACTTAGAAGGCTACTTCCACTGATTACTACTTGTAAATCAGGATAATAGTCGTAAATATCTTTTATTTCCGTACTCCAATTTTCATATTTATGTACTTCATCCAAAAAAAGATATTTACCACCCTCCATGGTAAATTGTTCCACCAATTCACTCAAAGTATGGTTAGCAAAATAGCCACTGTCAAGTTTGCAATAGAGATACGACCGGTCTCCCTTTGGAAATGTTGAGCGAATGTGTTGTAAGATAATCGTCGTTTTACCGACACCCTTAGGACCTCGAATACTTAACAATTGCGTATTCCAATTAATGTTTTTCGCACACTCGCGCACAATCTGCATAGGTGTACGGTCTAATAGGCGATTTTGTAGTTTAAAAAGTTTATCCATATCGTTATATTTTTTGTCCGCTACGCCGAACATATTTACTTGTTTTTTGTCCGCTTCACCGAACACGACTGCAAAGGTACGACTTTTTTTTTAATTATGCAAATTTCATTATGTGTTTTTCATAATTTAATTTACATAATGCTGTTTTTGCACACAAAAATGAGCCCCGTGCATATAAAAACGAGCCCCGTGCATACACACGAGACTCGTTTTTTGCTGCCCTCCCCTACTCCCCTCTCTTCGGGAGAGGGGGCGGGGGTGAGGCGGATTATCGCAACTCCGCTCCGGTGGCGTTATAGATACGCCCACCATTGATGAGGTAGATGTTACCGTTGCGCAGGAGCTTCAGGGTCTTGCCATCCGCCTTTCCGCCTATCAACCTCTCCGCCTCAATCCCCGTAGGGGAAGCCGGATTCAGTTTAGCTTTAAGGTCGGCTATCTGGTCGGCCGTGAGATAGCCGCCTTGAATAAAATGCTGTTTCACAGCCTCGTTGTAGTTGGCATCCGTAGCGGGATCCACACCGCAGAGATGGCGGATGCAGTAACGGATGGTATTACGATGGCGGTACTCTTGAATACGCATTTGGGAGGTGCTTTCATAGTCGTGCGCCACGTCCTCCCATGGGGCATCGCAAAGAGCAGCGATGGTAGCGCAGAAAGCACCTGTGCGGTCAGCTCCGATAGCGCAATGAATCTCAAAGGGGACAGGATGTTTATCGTCTAATATGAACTCCACCACTTCCTGAATCCATTCGGCGAAGCGGGGAGAGTCGGAGTGATAGATAGCATCGTTATACTCGGGTGTATGTCCATTCTTAGTGCCTACGTAGAGGACGTTCTTGTTAGCTATGATAGACTTATAGTATTCGGGGATTGTGATGGTATAGGTTTTTCCTCCGCAAGAATAGGTCTTACCGGCATTAAGGGTCTTATCGCCGGATAGGGCGATGTCGCATTGAATGCCGACGTTTGCAGCGGCTTTAGCTACGTAGTAGAGTCGTCGCTCCTCGGTGTCATATTGTTGGTGGGAGGGGTCAAAGGGGTGATAGCTACGGTAGAGGTACTTCGTGCCGGGTACGCAGCGGAAGTTTGCCAATTGGAGTTGTTTGTTAACATCGGTAAGATCCCATTGGGAAAGAGAGGGAACATATTGTGCATATTCGCAACGCGAGTATATCTCGTCTATATCATCGCAGGGCATGGCTACGACCATGTTTTCGCCGTTGGCGATGAATAGGTAGCGTTTATCGAAGTTTGCGCCCCAAGAGGCATTATGGTGCTCGGTGGACCATCCGTCGTCGCTTAGGTGTACGTGGAAGCAGAACTCGGGTTGTCCGCTATTGCCTATTTTGGCAAGGGAGTCAAAGGGCAGAGTGAGGAAGAAACAACCGTCGTCGGAATAGTTATTCATGCGGTAGCCGGTTTTAGTCATGTTCCATTCAGTAAAGGAGCCGCAGACATACACCTCGCGAATCGAACTACGGGAGCGGTTAAAGCGCTTATCCGAAGTAGAATAAAGGAAGGTGACCGAGGACTCCTTAGCGTTCATCGTGTAGCAGTGGTTTTTATCCTCCGAAGAGAAGGTTATTTGAGGATTATTATCGCCCAGCCAAGTAAGGGATAGCGTGCTGTTATTCTCTTTGCCGGAGGGGGTAAGTTTGTACCATTGTCCGGCAGAGGAGGTCAAACCGGCGGTATAGCGTCCCGTATAGTGGGGAGCCACTTTGCGGTTATCGGGACCGAAGTTACCGGTGCCCCATGTATCGGAAGCGCCGATGACGGCCATATAGGTAGCGTCAGACCATCCGGATGGGAGTGTGCAGTAGATCTCGGAGCCGTTTTGGGTAAACTCGTAAACGGCGGTGTAGTTATCTTTACCCACGAGGAGCATAATATGTTCATCGTTCCATTGGGTAAGGGAGTTATCGAAATAGATGCGTCCGCCGCCAAGGTTCCACGTAGCGGCAGAGAGGTTTGTGATACAACCTATGATAAATAGGAAAAATATGGATTTATGCTTCATAGTATTAAATTAATTTTATCCAAAGGTACGACTTTTTTTTGATCTATGCAAATATTTCTTGTATTTTCAGCAAAAATGAGCCCCATCAATACAAAAAACTACACAAAAGGGTCTGTCCCCTTTGTGTAGTTTTATTATCTTTCAGGCGTTAGCCGGTCCTACAGCTGAAGGCGGTCTTGCAGCCGTAGGCGGTCCCTACTCCTCTACTCCTCTACTCCCAGCACGTTATAGATACGCCCACCATTGATGAGGTAGATGTTACCGTTACGCAGGAGCTTCAGGGTCTTGCCATCCGCCTTTCCGCCTATCAGCCTATCCGCCTGAATAGAAGTCGGCACTTTCGCCTCTACTTCGAGCATCAGTTGGAAGCGGTTGTTGTACGTGCCCTTATTCAGTTCTACGGTGTAGTTGCTGAGGTTGAGGTCGGTGATGGAGCCATCCTCCATATCAAAGAGTTGAGCTGTTCCGCTGAACTCTTTCGGCATGGAGAAGGTGTAGGTACCATTCTTCGGAGCGCTCACACCGAGTGTTACGATTTGGTTAACCATCTTCGTTTCGTTGTAAGCTACGTTGTAGTTCCCTGCGAACGAGTAGATATTCGGGAATCCGGCATTATCCAGTTTCATCATATCCTCGTTGAGTACGAAGTCAGTCGATGCCTCGTCAGCGAGGTTGATGTAGGCGTGATCTTCTGCTTCGCCATTGCCGAAGAACAGCTTGATGAAGTAGTTCTTGGTATCAGCGTAAGCGTAGCGAGGAGCCGTAGCAGGATTGTTATTTACTACCGAAACATCCGACCACGTGATGTCGCCACCGAACTGAACCATATACGCGTGCATGGTTTGGAATCTGAACTCATCTGCTAATGCTTGTGGCGTATAGGTATTGTATTCAGAGTTCCATTTATAAATGGCTTTCATGTTAGTCTCTGTTTCTGTTCCAAGAACCATTGATTTATTTTGGAATGCCGGAACACCGATTACGTTCCAATAGGAGTCGGTATTCTTGTGGTTAACTGTTCCAACGTCTTCCACTTCAAACTCGCGGTCGATCCCGCACACATGAGCCGGAACGGGTTGCGTAAACGAAGACTTATTGATGATTCCGATATTTCCGCTTGCGGATGGGAAGTAGAAGTTAGCTTCGGTAGCACTATTCTTCCAAACGTCAGCGGATTCCTTATTGAAGTAATTAGCATCAAGGAGGAAGAGGTAGCCTTCGTAAGCATTCAGTGAATCCTTAATATCCATGTACTCCCAGAAGGTGGGTGTATCTTCTTTGAACCAACCCTTTTGTGCGCGGAGGTCGCCACGATACTTTTGCATAATCCACTTGGTACCATAGCCATCTACACCGAAGATCTCGCTAATCTTCACTTTGAATGGGAAAGAAATCCAGTACATCGTGCGGTCGTAGTCGGTGTTGGTGGCAGGTGTCTTATATTTAGGACTTGTATTCTTTCCGAGCATCGTGTCTTTCTTGATAGTGAGCACACCATAAACATGGTGGATGTCGGAGATACTAACATTTCCACCGAAGATGATTTGTTGAGCACTATCTTGGTGGGTACGAGTAATCAACATGTCACCACCGAGAGCGATATTCGACTTAATGGTATCGCTTGGCATCCAACCGGCGATTAGTAAGTTAGTCTTGAAGTCATAGACAACGCGCATGGTGTATTTGGTTTTATCGGTACTTGATCCCTTAATAATAGTATCACGAGAGCCGGCTTCATCACCTTCTGCACCGATAAAGTACTGAACCTTTCCGTTGTAGACTGCTGTCAGTTTGACTGCGCAACCGGGTTGAGCCTTGATATCGGCTTGATAAACCCAGTTGTTCTTGTCTGCGAAGTTGAGTTCGTAATCGTTCAAACCGGCAATCTTACCGCCACCTTCGGTTGTTAGTGCTCTGGCTTGAGAATCGAACATCTTAGCATCGCCTTCCAATACAAGGAAGCGGTCGGAGATATTGGTCGAACCGGAGATATAAGCACGTTTCAGTTGGTTAGTAGAACTATTCCACATAAAGCGAACGTTAGAGGATTGAGGTAGCGTTTGCTCTGCAACGTCTAATGTTTCGGACTTATCGATTATGTTATCGCTTTCGAAGTAACCTGTAAGGTCTTTACTATAGTCATTGGCGATACAGAACTTCACGTTTACATCTTTGTTAATCCACTTAGTCTTGTAGAAATCGTATGGGAAGTTACCATATGTAACACCCGCATTAAGCATAGAACCATAATAGATCATTTCATTATCAGCACTCTGCATATAACCGGTCCAACCGCCATCCACGCCATCGGTACGGATGTAGTAGTTGCCCGAATAAGCACCTGCTTGAGTAAGAGATAGACTTGTTCCGTTTTTCGTAAAGTCAAAGTTATAAACGCCAGGGGTCTCCAATCCGGAAACGGTTACCGAAACGGCAGGAGTAACATCTGACCAAGTAACCACTTCACCTTGAATATTGGAGATATACTGAACTTTAACAACGTCACCATTTTGTACATAGAACGAAGTACGATAGGTTGTGTCTTTACTCTTATAGATATATCCATTCTCGTGAGTGGTCGCGCTGTGAACAGAAACTACACGGTAGTCATTTACGCCATACGGATAATCCACCGTAAGAGTGAGGGTGTTGTCATCGTTATGGATAACCGTGAATTTATAGTCCCCTTGTACATTGGCTTTGAGGGTAACTTGTTTGTTTTGCTCCTTTGGATTTAGTTCAAATTCATAAAGCGTAATGGTGGGGTGTTCCGGTGTAATGGTTCCGCCTTCAACGCTATAGTTTTTGCCATTACAAGCTCCGATATAGAAGTAGTAGTCATAGTATTCTGTACCCGAACCACTTGGGGTAAGTTTGTGTGTATGACTATACTCGTTAGGGCTTTCTTTGGTATTGAACTCCATTTCAGATTGACCTTCCATGTGGATATAGAGTTTTGCACTTTCGGCATCGTAACTCTTCCAGAATCCCTTATTGAAGTAACGTGCGGTCTCATTATGCCACTCTTCGGTTGCATTGTTGAGCACGAACATGTTCATGCAGGAGTTATAGTCAGCACGACGGACAGCGGTACAATTAGCAAACCACTCGTAGCCATCCATCGGTTGCTCTGCAAAGACAATGGTATTGAACGAAAGAGCCGGATCGTAGTCATATTCCCAAATATCGGTATTTTGGATATGTGTCATCTCGATAGGACCGGCAATGCAAGAACCGCTATACATAGATTTATTAGAACCCGTACCACGGTCTTGTTTGTCGTCACCAGTACCTTCCCAATATGTATTATCCTTATATAGATATATGTACAAATGTTCTGGATTCCAATTGGTTTTGATTGCGTTCTTGAAGTAGATAGGTGTATTCTTGGCAAAGGTAGCAGTGATAGTACCTGTTTGAGAAGCTTTGGCAGTTGTGGTAGCTGCATTAGCGTCAGTAAAGGTGATGCCCGTTGTACCAACCCACTTGTCGAAGTGATAACCCGTAGCAGGAGTAGCAGAGATTTGTGTGCCCGTGAACTCATTCAGTTCAATAGTAGTAGCAGGGGTTGTTGTACCATTGCCATCGTTTGCCATGGTAACGGTATAAGTCTGAGCCGCAGGGTAAGTGACGGAAACTTTAACTTGAGAAGAAGAAACAAATTGTGATATTGCAAAGGTGTAAGTTCCCGCATCATTGGTCTGCATGTTACAATCTCCAGTGTTTTCACTATAAAAATCCCAGTTTTCGATAGAACTACGAATATAGGAGTCGCTATTATTGTTTCCGTACCACTTGCCTGTAACATAATTGTGAGCCTTGAAGACATAATGCGTATTTGCTTTAAGATTTGCAGTAGTTTGGTTGTTAGCACAATCAACAAGATAATCTTCTCCATGTTCTGCACCACTTTCTTTAACATGGAATGCCCATAGAGTGGCATAGGGTTCTGCTTGCCAAGCACCGGTTAAAAGACCTGTTGCACCTTGCTTCCAACCATTAGGCATATAGTATTTGCCCTCATTACCGGAAATAGTCAAGTCCTCCGTCTTGCAATTATCTGATTCTTGACCATTATTAAAGATAACGGTTGTCCAAGAATGATCCTCGGAATAATATGAGAACACTTTATAAGTAACGCAATTGATTGTTTCTTCGGTTGTTGCCTCACCTGGCCAAGTATTATTATTTCCTTCACCATTGCCATAAGCATAAGCCTTTACGGTTGGCCATTCTGCATAGTTTGCAAAATACAACTTCACAAGGGTTTTCTTTGCGATATTCGCCGTAACGGTTAAGTCATCTGCATTAGCGTGGAACTTAATGGTGGTACTATTAGCATCACCTTGCGTCAAAGTAATTCCCGATGGGATAGTCCAACCGGTAAATTTCTCATCCGCAGCCAATGCACGAACCATTGCCGTACCTTCCGTTTCCACACCGGCAGTAGTTGAAGCCGCCGTACCATTGGCGATAGTAATAGTGTGGATAATTTCACTCCATTGAGCGGTATAGGTTGAATTGGCAGCAGGCATAGTTGCAGGAACTGATGGATTCCAACCAGTGAAATTATAGCCGTTCTTCTCTACAGTAGGAGCAGTCAAAGTTGCACCATATTTAACTGAACCGGCAGATGTACCGCCTTGTGCTGTTGCACCTTCTAAACCAGCCCAAGTTAAAGTATAGGAATTGCGTGTGTAGTTATATGTTACTTCGGTCGTTCCATCACCTTTGATTGTAACCGTTTGCGTACTCGGAGCAGTAAAGCCGGTATAGTCCTTAACAGCAGGCGTTACTTGAGCATCCGTTGTGCCGGTCAAGTTGTCAGTATCTGCCAACTCGTAGCTGTCTCCAGAAAGATTTTGTTTGTAGTGCTTAACGGTATAAGCGGTGTTGGTGTTGGGAGTAGCCGAAGCGGTCAAAGTGACAGAACCTACGGTAACCGAAACAGTTGCATTGGCACTATTGGCACTTCCGGTAGTGTAACTTACTTCACCTTCACCGGTTTTTGTCCATTCAGCAAAGGTATAACCGGTTTTGACAGTAGCGGAAATATCGCTCACAATAGGTAAGACAGTTTGGTCGGAGATGCCGCCAGAAACAGATTCAATACCAGTACCCTTTACAAGTGTCAAAGAGTATGTTGCGGCTGACTGCCACTTTGCGGTATAAGTCAAATCGTTGTCAGGCATTGTTGTTGCGGGTGTTACAACGTCATTATTGACCATCCATCCCATGAAATTGAATCCATCTTTCGTAACATTAGCATTTGCAGGAGCGGTAATGGTTGCACCATATTTAACCGTACCAGAAGTGTAGTCACCGGTAATTGTACCGCCATCAGCATTCCATATTAATGTGTGAGAGTTACGAGTGTAATTGTAGGTTACTACCAATGAACCATCGGCAGCAATTGTTACTGTTTGGGGTGTAGGAGCAGTAAAACCTGTATAATTCTTAACGGCAGGAGTAACGGAAGCGTCTGTCGTTCCTGTTAAATTCTCGGTCTCGGTTGCCGTAGAAGGATATGTACCATCAAGGTTTTGCTTGTAGTGCTTAACGGTGTAGGGGGTGTTGGTGTTGGCAGTCCATTGAGCATCGTATGTTGCATCGGCTTGAACGTTAGAGATAGTGCCACCGGCAGCAACTTTGTTTGTTCCCCAACCTTGGAAGGTATAACCGGTTTTTGAAGGAGCAGACGGGGCGGTGATACTGCCACCTTTGAGGGTTACTTTATTGGTAGTAGCACCACCATTTTTCGGATCAAACGTGAGGGTTACGTCGTAGTTGTAAGCGACCCAAGTGTTTGCCGAAGTGCATAAAGCATTCGTAAAGTCTTTCTTATAAGTTGTACTATTTGAATAACCAACAACTTTTGAATCCCAATCGCCACCGTTCGATTTATGGAATTCAATGTCATTAAAACCTTGTGCAGCTACGGTAATAGAATAAATTTTCTTTCCATTGTACGTTTTGCCGGTATTGGTCATCGCCAAATCCTTCCACAGATTATAACCTAAATTGCAGTTCGCATAAACCGCACTCCAATCGGTAGCAAAATAGAATGTATATTCCGTATCGTAGCTAAAGGTCTTCCACTCCGAACCATTATAGAGCTTACCATTCACCCCCGAAGGGTTGCTTAATTCTATCTTACCAGAATAATCACTTGAGGACTTATGGAATTCTATCTTATCAAAAGCACAAGTAGTTACAGTAGCTTGATAAACTTTCTGTCCGCAGAATGTTTTTCCGGAAACCTCCGTCATTTGCACATTTGACCAATGATTATAGCCGAGATTACAGTTTGCATAGGGAGTTGTCCAATCCTTACCCGCGCACTTTGGGCAAAAATAGAATGTTTGCTCGGAGTCTTCGGCTTTATTTTGCCAATTGCTACCATCGTAAATTTTTCCACCATAAGAAAATGGCCAACCCGTCGGGGCTTTTAATTCAGTAGTATAATCGTTTTGCGAAGGATGGAAACAAACTTCATCAAAACCGGATCCGCCATCATGAGTAACAATAGTTGCTTGGTAGACATCGTATCCGTGGAATGTAAAGGAAGATTTGGACATCGAATAGTTTTGCCAATCATTCCATCCTTTGTTACAATTTACATAAGGAGTTGTCCAGCTTTTTCCCGCTGCTCCTGGGCAGAAATAAACAGTGTAGCTAGTAGTCGCTCCCCACGCTGTTAATGAACTCATCAGTAATAGAAATACTGAAATGAATTTTAGAAATTTGTGTTTCATAATTGTTTAATTTTTTAAGTTAGTATTTTGGGGTAATTATTATATTTGACTTTTTTCTAAGTTCCTTATTTTATTATCAATGTCACTGGAAAACTTATCCAATTTATTCCTTTGAAGAACAAACAATAATGATATAAAACTCAGTAACACGCAAAATACACCATATACTATAAATATAAAACGGACTGGAGACAGGGTATATATCTCTACTAAAGCATCATAATATCCTGCAACTAATACCAATGCCATACCTATAAATAGCATTACCATAGACA
Organism: Paludibacteraceae bacterium; assembly: GCA_045627765.1. Taxonomy (GTDB): domain Bacteria; phylum Bacteroidota; class Bacteroidia; order Bacteroidales; family Paludibacteraceae; genus Colicola. The sequence goes on from JAZQOG010000022.1 coordinate 36,237, forward strand.
TAAAAATTGATATAGAATTTCTTCTCTTTCGAACAAAATAAATTCTTTCAGAATATAATCGAATATCTTGAGCAGAAATTTCTATTTCATCCATTCCTGGATAGGACTTTTCTTCAACTATAGATTTAATTAGTTTTTCTTGTTGAGTCTCTTTAAAGACTTCTAGTTGAGCCTTAGCTGCTTCGGTTAATGAAAATTTAGCCATATTAATTTTCCTCCAATCTTAATTTTCTTACTAATAACAGTATAACGCATATGCCACCTGCAACGAAACTAACAATCAATCCCCATGAGGTCTCAAGGTTACTGACTCCGGCTCCTATTAATCCAGTACATACATATTCTATAATTTGCAGAAAAATACACCAACCTCTATGTGGGTGTGGCGCAGAGAAGAAACTCTTTTTTGATGCAGAATCAACATGAGCACTCGTTACCTCATACTCATCATCATTATTGTCAATTTGAGCAAATTTAACTGCGCTATCTTTCACTTGAACCGCGAAGTCCGTTACTGCCGCCTTGTACTTATTGATGCCTGACTGAACAAAACGCTCATTTTTAAGCATTTCCTCGTTAATGGTCACCGGAGGAATAGGTGAATTCTTTTTTTTCATATAATTATTATTTTATAACATTCAACACTCCATCTTTTATCTCAAAGTGAACCACGGGAAGATAGTCCACTTTGCCCTTCAATTCTATTTCTATATCAGCATGGCTATAGTTTTCTTTACCCATCGTATTTAGAAGTGGTTGCTCTGCAAAAATTAGAGCATTCTCTATCATTAATACATTACGCAATTCAGCATCATGCAATATTGAGCAAGCATAACAAAACCCCTCTCCGGGATTACACGCAGCTCCAAATTCTGAAATTTTATCGTGCGTGCACACCCTTTCTTGTATTGTTTGTTGTGGGGTACAACCAACATAGATTAACTTTTTAACCTCCAATTCTTGTTTATTACAATCGCATTTACATGTAAAGACAAAGTAAATGCCACGCTCTTGAGGGAGAAATCCTCTCCTACAATCACGATAATACCCATCAACCTCGATTGTATGTTTCATGATTTAAAAATTTTAAGTTAGTAAAAATTGTTTGATTAGTTTGATTTTGTTAGTATTTCTTCTATCGACTATTATTTCTTATTCATATTACATGATAAAACTATAGCAAAAATTTTATATTCTCTCGTCCATATAATTACAGTTAGGAAAACCAGTAATCCTAATACGATGAGCATGTCCCATTTCCACGACAATGAGCACTTACATAAAGATGCTATTAGCAACCAGCCACACGGTACAATACTATCGCGCAGCATAGCAACTTGTTTCTCTATCGTACTAATGGTATCAGCAGGGCCAGTCTTCATCGCTACACTATGAGCCTTAGTATAGGCTCGCTGCAATTTCTTAGTATGAATTTCATCGTCCTCCTTGCAATCTTGTTTTAATAAATTAAATATCTCTACATCGTCTATATTATCATTATCATTACCCTTTTCTATTTCAATTTTATAGCACCATCGCATTGTTTGCTTCCAAAAGCTCCGTTTGCGATCTTCCAACAATGCTCTCCATATAGTAAAGAGTGTGTGATTGATTACTCCTAATAAATAAGAGAATAAGAACACCAATAATCCCAAACACAATGCCTTACTAAAAATCGTTTGGCTCAATATATGCTGCATCCATGGCAGATGTTTAATGGTGGCATACATAGAACCCGACGAAAGAATGCATAATAGCAGCACCCCACCCGGCAATAACATCGCCAAGATGTCATACAAATTTAGTCTTTCAAGAAACTTATTCATCTTATCTTTTATTATTTATCAAATTCTCTCGCGTATACGTACGCGCACGTTCCTTAAATTATATTGTTATTTAAATCGTTGTTGTTGACCATTGAGGCGAATGCGTTCGATGTAGTCGTAAATAGTTTCGTCATTGTATTTGCGATGCCCATCCTCATCCTTCATCTTCATCATTGCCAATGCTATTAATGAATATTCGTTATACAAAGATGTTGCGAACACTCCTCGATCGTCAGTATTGATGGACACATTCAGTAATGGCATATGGGTATCCTTATCAATTGGGCGGAACTTGAAGATTGGATGTTCATCGTAACGGCTAAAACGTCCTATTTTCAAGTTTGAGGATGGGCAACACTCGATGGCGATACCTTTTTCGGCGATAAATCTAATCATTTCTTGTTGTATCTGCTCTACAATCTCAATTATATTTGTTGGATACTTCTTGGTATATGGCATTCTTCCATTTTCTTTGATATGCTGATTATATAAATACTCATTCAACAAAACTGTTGCCTTAGTATTATGGCGAGCATTTTCATAAACATCACCCTTACACAGTCGTGTTAACTGCCATATACCAGCATACTTTTCTTGACAAGGAGCATCCCCTCTTAATATCATACTCTGCCAATAATCAATGAGATCAAACTTACCCCCATATCCAATTTCATTATACATGGTAGTTGCCGTTTCCACCAGAAATATAGTAAGGGATTGGGGCATATCAACATCCCATTCTGCTGCTCGATAATATAACCAAACGCAATTATCTAACAAAGCTTGCTTAGTTATTATCATCTTATAAAATCTTTCTTGATAATAATGTTTGGCATTCGTTGATAAAGCGAGTGCATGACCTAAGCGAGAATTAGAATCTAAATCTAGAAAACGAACAGCTTCATCAATCGCTCTTAGGCCATCGACTAAATCATAAAAGTCTTCTCCTACATGATATGTCCTACCAAACAAGCCTTTCTTTTTAGCATATCTAAATGCGTGAGCATAAATCTCTGGTCGGCATTTTAATTCTGATCCTGCCACGTCAATACCGACAATTTTCGGATAACGATGTTCTGTGGATTTATTTTGCTTTTCGAAAAACTCAATGATTTCGCCAAGTGATTTCTGCACATCTTTTCTTACTTTTGAATAACGCACACTATTCAAAACATTAGGATTATCATTTTGCTTTAAAAAATGAATTACAAACGATAATCTATCCGATATATTTCGAATAACAACATTAGAAGAAAATATCCCCTTATCAAGATTCTTCTTTATTGTTTCCTCAAACTTATTTGGAATTATGCGAGTTTCTAATGTGTCCATATTTGCCGATTCTCCTATAGAAGATTGCACAATCACTTTAGGAGCAATTTCATTATATATAAGCTGACTATAAAAACTATTCTTACCGCTTTGATAATTAGAAAAGTTCTCAAATCCTTTCAAAGAATTAGTTTCAACAATTTCTCTTCTAATATGTGACTTAATAAGAATGTACAAATACATATATGGGGCTATCTTCCAAACCGCACGATCTTGCCTTTGCCACATAGAAAAGAAATTATAAAAGAGGGATCTTTCACCTTGATAAATCATATTTATATCATCTCTATTTTCTGTAGTATTAGCTGTTATTGGCAGAGCATAATCAATGTATTGGAACATTCCAATGGGAAGAGATTGTTCTTGCAATTCACTTATATCTCCTCTAATTCTCTCTTGATAATCTTTTACGACTTCTGGATTATAAAATATCCCTTTAACCTCTTGTAATTCGCCACTTATACCAAACTCCTTTAAAATCACGATCCTATATAGCAACTCCCTAAGATATGCTGCTGCAACACACAATTGTTTTCTTGAAAAGAGTCGCAAAGTGTTTTGTTGTATAAAATTTAAATCCTTTGATACAGCAAAGTAATTTGTTTCAAAATTTGGTTCTTGTCCATTCATCAAAGATGTCCAATTCAAATGAAAGACATCCACAGAAGCATTATAATGAGAATGAATATCTGACAAACCCTGATATAATATATCATTCAATCTTCTATTGTTATGATGCAGTATATCTGGCCACAAGAAAAGGTTTCTATTTTGCACCGAGTTATCCTCAATATCGCGTTTAGCTAAATACGCAGAAACCATAGCGTCTTCTCCTATATACGATGTCATTGAACGCCATCTAAATAAGTCATCAAATAACACTTGAGGTTCCCTATTTTGATCAAGAGTCAACACCTTATCTGCAATTGTTGGAAGCAACTGCAACACATTCGCAATAGGAGGATATTCCGCATCTGTTTCCACTTTCAACCAATTATCTCTAAGGATGAGTTCAAGCAACTTCCACTCCGACATAGTAAAAGAAGAACATCTCCAACGTGTTATATCATTAAACACATTAAGATAATCATCTTGAGGATTATGTAAGTATTGGACGGCCGTCTCTATGGGATAGTCGTAATATAAAGTTTGTATGGCTGCGCGTTCAAAATCCATTATTTGTCTTTATTGTCAATTAATTGTATCCATTGTTTAATATCAGTATAAATCAAGAACAATGACCCTTCTAAATCGTCTATAGTTTTGTATATATCTTTTGACATATAGAAATTTAATTGATTTTCAAGGAAATTTGCAAGAGCAGGATAGCGTGATTTAATATTCTTGATTATAGTATCCTTCTTGATAGGAAAATGCCCTGCAATATTACGATATTTTTTACCAAATATTTCTTGTAAATCATTACGCATTACAAAAAGAACATTATCATCCCTTTTCGTTGACTCATCCGATATAGTTTGAGAATTCAAAGAAAAGATTTTATCAAATTCATTCCAGACAATCGTTTTGCCTAATTGCTTTTCTTTTGTTTCATCATATTGGTTTAAGAAATAAATTATCGGATCAAGGAACTCAAATGGTAATGTATATCCAATCTTAGAATCTTCCAATGGATAAAGAGTTATTTGTGCTTTTTGTATAGTAGAAAACAATATTTTTATATTATTGGCATTCCCACCTTTTTTGCGCACATTTTTATGAAGTTTCAATCTTTCCATAATAGATAAAGAAACCTCCGAGAAGCGAATCGTTGCATCAGATATTAATCCATGTATATTAGGATCCAATTTTCTAAATGTATCTTTTTGGGGTTTTGCACAAGTATTAAGCATTTGATTTAATAAAGACTCTGGAATTTCCTTAGCTAACCGATAAAAATCACATGGTGTTGTGCCGCTAAACTGATTAAAACGCTGATAAGCTGTCTTGATATTTAATAGATTATAAAAAATAGACAACACGTCAAAAGCTAACCACTTTATCGAATTATCATAATCTTGCAAATAAATTGGTTCTAATTCTTTACGATAAGGTCTATATTCGTCTCCCTGTAAAGAATGGGTTGTTGTTAACGCAAAGTATTCGCACAAATGTAAGTTCTTGATATATGAATCTTTCTTTTCTGGCGGAAGTTCAGCGTATTTATCCTTTAAAACAAATTCAAATTTTTTACGCAACACCTCCGCGTTAATGGATCTTCGATCTCGAGGATTTTTTCCGTTCTCAATAGGCAATAAATCTCCTGGCTGATAGGTAAAATAAGCTCCTTTCACTAATCTTTGCAGTTGATTCATTTGCTGAATTTGAATATCATATTTATATATAGAAGGTGTATTTTCTACTTTTGGAGGAAATAAAAGTTCCTCATCCGACGAGACAATATTATACAAATCATACAACTTAATTGAATAAAAGGCTTTTAAAAAGAACAAGAAGTTCATTATATTTTTATCAATGACCACCCTCTCTGCACATTGAATAGCATAATACACATCTCCTAGAGAAACGTTATATATTGTATTTGAAGATTTACAAATATCTAACAAAATAGGATTCAAAACTTCCTCGTTTCTATCAAATGGTTTTTTTATACTTTCTGCTAAGTTTGGTATTTTTACCAAATACGATAAAACTAATTTATTTAGAGGAAGCACATCTTCGTTGGATAAAATATCACACACATAATCAAAATAATTACCTTGAAGACATTTTGTCCACGTATAATAAAAATATTGTTTGAAGATAGTCTTATTGTTAACAACATCTTCTCCCTTTTCATTCTTAGCCTCTGGTAACTCAAAAAGTTCACCTATCAAATGACGCAAATCCCGCAGATTTGTGGGAACTATTGGGCACAAACTTCGAGTATTAACAAATATGTATCGTGTTTTACTATAAATTAGACGTACAACAGCTTCTTTGACAGATGCGTACGGATGTGCAGTAAGTTTTCTATCAAATATTGTCAATTTACATTCGGCAATTTCTGTACCCAATGGCATAAGTACTCTATTCCCGATAGGTAACAACTTAGTGACATATCTTTTTGCCATATCTGGAATATGGACATTGCTAATATTAATTCTCATCTTTTCACGCAAAGAAGACATTATAACTCTCTCTAATTGATCCACTTTTAATGCAACTAGCACAATACAATAGGGAGAATTGCATAGGTATTTGCGCATCTCCTCTGCCATCTTGTATCCACCCTCAATATTTAAATCTAAATCATCAATACTAATAATTAATCTTTTCTTTTGATAATAACTTAAATATTCTTGAAAAAGATTGTTCAATTTTTCTTTAAGTTTAACCCCAGCTCCAAGAGCCGAAAGCTCTGTCATCTCATCATATTGCTCTTGTTTCTCTTTCTCCAAAAAAGCGAGACAAGCCTTTGTTTGCTGAAAAGCGCGCATCAATGGTTGACGTTTTCCAAAACCCTTATCAGTTCTCTCACATTTAGTATCATCAACTATTTCTTTTTCCACCTTTCCATACATTTGTCCTAGAACCAATTCTATCAAATTATGATTTATATCAAAAAATGAAGGGTCAACTATGTCTAACATCTCTATATCTTGAGGAGTGGCGCTAATTGTTATTTGCAACTCAGATACGACTTGGTCATACACCGCTTGATTATTCAATATACCATGGACGGAAGTAAGCAAGGACGTTTTACCTTCACCTCTATCACCACAAAACGCTATAATGTTAGACGCATTGCGGAAATCCTCTTTTTCTTGACCATCCCAAATTTGATTAAAAATCTCAAACGTTTGTTTGTACTGCTCCACAAAGATTGATTTGTCAAAATCTTTGTTCTCTACCACAATGCCGGACTCTTGTCCAATGTAAAACTTAATTGGTTCCATATGTTTTTCAATTTACTATTTCTTATTCCTTATATATTTATACGCGCGTAGGCGCGAGAGGTATTTTTCTTTCGTTGAAACAATGTACAAACAAAAGCAACAACCCCATTTGGAATTGTTGCTTATAAGAGAAATATAGTTCGCTGATTCTATAGCATCGCAGCTACGCGTTTCGGCATAAGCGTCAACTTACGCTTCGATACTTTGGTTTGCGTCGAAACGATAAGATCGTCCTCCAACGCAACGGCCATCTTCGCAATGGTTGCCATCGTCAGATTATGCGTGCCACATAACCAACGGCTCACTTCCGTCTCGGTCTTGCCCAACTTGGCAGCAAAGTCTTTTTGCGTCATACCTTTCGCTTCCAACAAATCGTAGACGCGATTGGCAATCATCACTTGCAAGTCAACTTGCTTCTTTATCTCAGGAGGTGTCTTGCGACGAATCTCCTCCATTAACGGATTTACTAACATAAGCGTTAAATTTAGTCGTTAATTGTAAAAGTTAATTCTCCAACCAATTTGCTACCTTTGATGGTAATAATTCGTTGTTTCTCACATCGACGGATTTCTATATCTATCTTTTGGAGAGTCTCGACGCATTGGTTGAGGTGAGCATCCTCTTGGTATGTTGCCGTTTCCTTCATACCGCCATTGCCCAAAATTAAGACCTTATATCTTAAGTTTAAGCAATATAGTCTCAAGGAAGTCGTTTCCAGATGAGAAGGTAAGGCTATAACATCATCACTACGCTTTCCTTCATAACGAAAATAACGGTCATCAATACCTTCGCGACTAATTACATCTAACCGATACACCAGTTGTTGCAGATCCTCCGGATGTGAGTTAGAGTAAGTGAGTAAGAATTTCTCAAATTCCGTTGCAGTTTCGCCTTCAAACCTAGGGGAATAAAGGCTAACCTTATCATGCTCCTCAAGTAGTTCTAAAAATAAGTTTCGTTGCATAACGTTTTACTTTTTTTCATTTCACGCTGCAAAGATACAAATTATTTTTGAAACTACCAAATTTTTACACGAAAAAATCAACTTTTATGTTAATTTTCTCTTATAAGTACATCATTTCAAAGTTCGCTTTACTATTTTAAGTCCGGTAGGGACTAGGCCTTAATTTATATATACGCGCGGGGGCGCGAGGGTTGTTATTTTGTTTTTGCCCAAAAGTCTTTTGGGCGAGGGAACAGGGTACCTTGTTTTTTTTTGTTCTTTTCCGTTTAAATTCTCCATTTTTACGAACACCGTTCGGTATTATAATACCCTTTCCCTAGATACGGTTTTCCCGTTTCATCGGGACAACCATGCGGTCAGCTCTCGTGATTACCCTTGCTTGTGCCCACCTTGCATCCTACGTACATCCACCGAAGTGCTACCAATACAGGAGGTGTGTCATCTTGCCTCCGATCTCACAACATTGTCACAACATAGCCACAACATCTCCACAACTTTTCTTACCTATGCAAGGGCCCTATCCGTCACCGCCGTGCATTGTGCATCGTGCACCCTCATTGCATTATCCACTGTGCCAGTGGCACTTTGGCACTCTTGTGTAATCCACTATCCTTCAATCTGTTATACCAGTGTGCCACTGTGCCATTGGCACACTTATGGCACTTTCGAAATGGACATGTCCATTTGTCCACATCTCTATAACTCGCTTTCTGTCAGTCGTTTACACAAAAAGGACATTTGGACATGTCCAACTTATGTCCAACTTGTCCGCACACAAAAAGCGGTAACATCGCTAATGATATTACCGCTAAAAGATTTATAGGAGAGAGTCTTATAATGAGATACGAATCTTACTCCGCTTATCAAACAAATCCTCGTGAGATCCCGTGTTAGTTAGCAAGAGTATAAGTTTTTTATCATTTTGACGCCATACTAACAACCAATCCTCTTCGATATGACATTCCCAACATCCTGCGAATTCATCGCGTAATAGATGAGGACGATAAGAGTCGGGGACACAACCATCCTTGGCAAGCATACTCACGACCTCCCATAACATAGTCATATTACGACCTTGTCTTTTACAACGACGAGCCGCCTTAACAAATTCCGGAGCATACTTAATTTGATACATTATCCAACGATTTTAATTAAGTCCTCCACAGAAGCTGCATCGTAAATCTGACCTGACTCAATTTGAGCCATAGCGCAATCCATACTACTCTGTTTTTCAATCGTTACACCTAACGCTTTTGCAATCGCAGTAAAGCGTTTCATTTCAAGATGCGGGATATTAACTACAACTTGATCATAACGAGGCATTGTCATTGCTGTTGTCATAATTTTAGTTACTTTTGCGTTTTGCGACGCAAAGGTACAAAAATTATTCCACATACGCAAGTTTTTTGCAAAAAATCACACAAAAAACTTACTTTTTAACGGTAATATCAATATTTCAAAGATCATAGACCCTACCAAGCCTCCGCTCACAGAGGAGGATGTGGGTTACCCCCTACTCCTCTACTCCTCTACTCCTCTACACCCTTTTTTCCACGCTTCACAAGGCGCACACCGGCATACGCAGCAGCAAAGGCAAGCAATACCCAAGGCGCACCAACAGGAGAAGCGGGGTCAACATAACCGGCATCGCTTCCGCCGCCGCCACCCCAAGAACTCGGGACCTCTCCTGTCCTATTCGGTCCACCAGCGGGAGCATGATTTGGACCACTGGGGTTATCATACGTGGTTGTGTACAACTGTGTTGGCTCGGTGGCTCCCGGCTCGGTAATGCCGCTTTGCGCCATCATCGCGAGGGGCAGCGAGGCAACTAAAAGAAAGGTTAAAACATGTTTTCTCATAATTGTGATATTTAATTAATATGTTAATCTTTTCAATAATCCTTTGTTTAAGCGTGGACTCAATATTGCCGTCTTGCTATTCGAGGTTCTGGTAAGACCTTACCCACAAAACAGCAACATTGAAGTCCCGCAAACGATTTCGGTCGTCTACGTGCTCATGGCGTTTTTAATGTGGATAATAAATGAAAAAACGCGGACTCTGCACCTCTGCTTGCTCCGCTAGTTGAGGCTCTCGCATTGCCCATTTTGTTCAGAACAAGCAACGCGAAGCCCACGCAAATATGTATATACGTGCCCCTATAGAATTAAGGTGCAACAATATACCATTCCATGGACATCTATCGTTGCAATGTTTCGGAACAAACTGTGAAATTTGCGAGATTCCAACCAGCCAAAACAAAGCATCTTATAGACGCCGTTATAATATGTCTGCAACCCCACCCACGAATGCTAACGGAATGCTAAAAGGCAACGCAGACACCCCTGCGTGAGCTTGCGGTGATTTTAGTATAAAAACACATTATACCAAAATCGGGTGCAAAGATAATGTTTTTTTTTTGTATATGCAAATAAAAGAAAAATTTTTTTTCATTTTGTTGCCCAAAAGCCCTAAAATCGAAAAAGAAGGAAGGGCGGAAAAGAAAAAAAACGAGAAAAAAGTAATTAATATTTGCGTATGTCAGATTTTTTTTGTAATTTTGCGGCGATTTTTTGGATTAACTTGAATATATATGGAATTAAGTGAACAAGAATTAGTGCGCAGACAAAGTCTGCAAACCATGCGAGAGATGGGAATCGACCCCTACCCCGCTGCCGAGTACGTGGTTACAGGATACTCTACAGATATCAAAGAACATTTCGACGAATGGGACGGCAAACCCGTCACCATCGCCGGACGACTGATGAGCAAACGCATCATGGGTAAAGCCTCCTTCATCGAGCTGCAAGACTCGAAAGGACGGATACAGTGCTACGTCAGTCGAGACGATATACAGAGCCCTGTAAGTGAGAGTGAAAGTGAAAGTGAGTTGACAGTGGAGCAGCAGATGTATAATGTGGTGTTTAAGAAACTGCTGGACATCGGCGATTTCATCGGGATAGAAGGATTCGTATTCCGCACCCAAATGGGAGAAATCAGTGTTCACGCGAAGAAACTGACCGTTCTTGCCAAATCGTTACGCCCCCTGCCTATCGTTAAATATAAAGATGGTGTAGCCTACGACGGCTTCAACGATCCCGAACAACGCTATCGCCAACGTTATGTCGATCTCGTGGTTAACGAGGGCGTGAAAGATACGTTCCTCAAACGCGCCACTATCCTGCGCACCATGCGTAAGATCTTCGACGAGGCTGGTTACACGGAAGTGGAGACCCCTATCCTACAGCAGATTGCCGGCGGAGCCAGTGCTCGCCCGTTCATCACACACCATAACACGTTAGATGTGGATATGTACCTGCGTATCGCCACCGAACTCTACCTCAAGAGACTGATCGTAGGCGGATTTGAAGGCGTCTATGAGATTGGTCGTAACTTCCGTAACGAAGGTATGGACCGCAGTCACAACCCCGAGTTCACTTGCATGGAGCTTTATGTTCAGTACAAGGACTATAACTGGATGATGACCTTCACGGAAAACCTCTTGGAAAAGATTGCCATCGCTGTCAATGGCACTACAAAAGTAAAAGTGGGCGACCACGAAGTGGATTTCAAAGCCCCCTATCGTCGCTTGCCTATCCTCGACGCTATCAAAGAAAAAACCGGCGAAGACCTCTCTGTGATGAGCGAAGATGAGATTCGCAAGGTGGCTATCAAATATGGAGTAGAAGGAACGGATAAGATGGGTAAGGGCAAACTGATTGACGAGATCTTCGGAGAGACCTGCGAAGGAACGTTTATTCAACCAACCTTCATCATCGACTACCCCGTAGAGATGAGTCCGCTCACGAAGATGCACCGCTCTAAACCCGGAATGACAGAACGTTTTGAGTTGATGGTGAACGGCAAAGAGTTGGCAAACGCTTATTCCGAGCTCAATGACCCGATTGACCAATATAACCGCTTTGTAGAACAGATGAAACTCGCCGACAAAGGCGATGACGAGGCAATGGTGATTGACCACGACTTCGTGCGTGCCCTCGAATACGGTATGCCACCCACGAGCGGTATCGGTATCGGTATTGACCGTTTGGCTATCCTGATGACGGGACAAGCGAGTATTCAAGAGGTCTTGTTGTTCCCGACAATGCGGTGAGTTGTGGATTGTGCGGATTAATCTCTCACAGATTCCACAGATTACACTGATTATTTATTTTATTATTTTTTTACTTCTTTTTTTCGTCTGTTGTAAGTAAACTTCCACATCCAAAAAGAAAGAACTAAAAAAGGGAATGTTCCTAATGTCACATCCCGTGTTGTTGCCAACACAATAATAAAATTATATGGAGATATATAACACAGATGTGAGGGCGCAACCGCGCAAAAAAGCGGTGTAATAATAAATTATCGAGAGATATATTACACAGATGCGAGGGGTGAAAGTGAAAGTGAGAGTGAAAGTGAGCCCTACGGGGCGCTAAATAATAAAAATCTTCCGCGAAGCGGTGAGTAACCTATGCCGGACGCTCGCAGGGTGTAAACAAAAAACGAGAAACAAGAAACGGGAAATATCTGTGGAATAAAACCGTTAATAAGCCCTTATTGTGGATGCGATAGCAGACACGGCAGAAGAGCGAAGTGAAACGAAGCGAGGCTGCACCTACTATTGATTTATTTATTTGGATTAAGAGCTTGCTCATAAAGACAAATAATAAAGAAATAGGAGGAATAAATAAAGAAGAAAATTAGAGGAATCTGTGAAATCTGTGAGAGATAAAAGCGAAGCGGTCAAAATAATGAATTATGGAATAATGAATAACAGAGTTGCGATATTAGGTAATGGGAGTTGGGCGACGGCACTGGCAAAAGTGCTGCTCATCAATCAACCAACAATCAATTGGTTCATTCGGCGGCAAGAAGCCATCGATGAGTTCGTGGCACAAGGCAAGAACCCTAAGTACCTCAGTAATGTCCGTTTTGATACCAACCGAATCCATTTCTCTTCGGATATAAACGAGGTGATTACGAACTCCGATATTATCGTTTTGGCTATTCCGTCACCGTATGTCAAACAATCCCTCAACAAAGTGAAACGTTCCTTACGGCAGAAACTGATTATCTCGGCGGTCAAGGGAATGATTCCTGATGAGAACATGATCGTGACGGATTACCTCAAACATAAGTTCCACGTTCCCTACTCTAACTTAGCCGTCATTGCCGGTCCCTGCCACGCGGAAGAGATCGCGTTAGAGCGACTGAGTTATCTCACCATCGGATGTGAGGACATCGCCGGTGCCAAACGCGCTGCGACATTGTTTGAGACGGATTTTGTGAGGACGTGCTTGAGCGACGATGTGGTAGGACTGGAATATTCGTCGGTGATGAAGAACATCTACGCTATTGCAGCCGGCATGTGCTATGGACTGCATTACGGAGACAACTTCCAGTCGATACTGATTTCCAACGCTATTCAAGAGATCGACCGTTTCACGACAGCTTTTGATAACCGTCATCGTAACATCGATGCCTCCGGTTATTTAGGCGATGTGCTGGTGACGGCCTATTCAAAGTTCAGCCGGAACAGACAGTTCGGTCAACTCATCGGAATGGGCTATAGCGTAAAAGCAGCGCAGATAGAGATGGAGATGATAGCCGAAGGGTATTACGGGACACGTTGTATCCATTTAGCCAACGAGAAGATGCAAGTCCGACTGCCTATCGCCGAGGCGATGTACGATATTTTATACAATCACCAATCGCCCACGATAGCGATTAAAGAATTAACACAGAAACTACAATAATTTTTTAGAATACAATGAAGATTTGTCTTAAAAATGCTATTTCATTTGTACCCGAAGGTACGATGAATACGCTTGCAGCCCAGACGCAAGCTGCTAACGAATTATTAGAAAACGGTCAAGGTGCAGGAAACGATTTCTTAGGTTGGGTCCACCTCCCCAGCGAGACGACAGAAACCCTGTTGAATGATATCCAAGCAACAGCAGACACGTTGCGTGCCAAAGCTGAGATTATCGTTGTTGCCGGTATCGGCGGTTCGTACCTCGGTCCTCGCGCCGTAAACGAAGCCCTCGACCATACGTTTGGTCTGAATGGCAATAACCCTCGCGTAGTATATGCCGGAAACAATATCGGTGAGGACTATTTAGCAGACCTCATGGAACTGCTTGAAGGAAAGACCTTTGCCATCATCAACATCTCTAAATCGGGCACCACGACAGAGACCGCCTTGGCGTTCCGTCTGCTCAAGACGATGCTTGAGAAACAGGTGGGTAAGGCAGAAGCCAAAGACCTCATCGTTTGTATCACCGACAAAGCCAAAGGTGCCGCTCGCAAAGTGGCTGAGATAGAGGGATATAAGACGTTTGTTATTCCGGATAACGTAGGTGGACGATTCAGCGTGCTCACTCCGGTAGGACTGCTGCCTATCGCCTGTGCCGGTCACGACATCAAAGCACTCATCCAAGGTGCGCAAGACATGGAGAAAGCCACGGGTGTAGAGGTGGCTTACGAGCAGAACCCTGCTTGCCAATATGCAGCGATGCGTAATGCGCTTTATCAGTTTGGCAAGAAAATAGAAATTATGGCAAACTTCAACCCGAAAGTACACTATTTCGCTGAGTGGTGGAAACAACTCTACGGCGAGAGCGAAGGGAAAGACCACAAAGCCATCTTCCCTGCCAGCGTGGATTTGACAACGGACCTACACTCGATGGGACAATGGATTCAAGATGGCGAACGCTCAATCTTTGAGACGGTTATCTCGATTGAGAAGTCGAATAAGACGGTTATCTTCCCCAAGGACGAGCAAAACCTTGACGGGCTGAACTTCCTTGCCGGTAAGCGCGTAGATGAAGTTAATAAGATGGCAGAACTCGGAACCCAACTGGCTCACGTGGATGGTGGTGTACCGAATATCAAAATCAGTTTCGAGAAAGTGGACGAGTACAATCTCGGTCAATTCATCTATTTCTTCGAGCGCGGATGCGGTATATCGGGGTATATGTTAGGCGTTAATCCGTTCAACCAACCCGGCGTAGAAGCCTATAAAAAGAATATGTTTGCTTTGCTGGATAAGCCAGGGTATGAAGAGGAGTCCAAGGCGATTAAGATGCGATTAGGGGTTTGATGAAAAGCTCTCACAGATTGCTACTTTAATCTCTCACAGATTGCTCTACTATAGTCTCTCACAGATTCCACAGATTACACGGATTGATTGATAATTTATTATTCCTTTTTATTTTCGTTATGTTATAGTGAGCGAGCTCCCATAACCTAACAAAACTAAAAAGTAAAAGGAAGGCTCACTTACAGTTCACCTTCCACACCGCACAAAAGTGCGTTGTAATAATAAATTATTGGAGAGAAATTACACAGAAAGTAAGGTGCAAAGCACATCGTAATAATAAATTATCAAAGGATATATTACACAGAAAGTAAAAGACCGCACAAAAGTGCGTTGTAATAATAAATTATTGAGAAGAAATTACACAGAATCCGCGAGGGAAAAAAATAAATTATTGGGGAAAATTACACAGATAATAAAGGAGCAAAGCACATCGTAATAATAAATTATTGGAGGGAAATTACACAGATAATAAAGGAACAAGGACAAAAGTATATGACGGATAATGAGTTGACATACGCTATACGGGGTGCAGCATTTAAGGTACACGCAACTTTGGGACCGGGGCTATTGGAAAGCCTATACCAAAAAGCACTATACTACGAACTCTTAGATGCAGGGTACAATGTGAAACGAGAGGTTACCATTCCTATACTATACAATGGTCACGAGATTGGTAATGATCTAAAAATGGACTTATTGGTAGAGGATAAGATAATTGTGGAACTTAAATCCGTAGAGGCACTAACCGACCTACATAAAAAACAATTATTATCGTACTTGCGGTTAACAAATAAAAAGTTAGGACTACTTATTAACTTTAACGCAACATCGTTAGACGAAAAGAGTGTAATTAGAATAATTAACTAACCCCGAAGCGAGAGGGAGCGCCCCGCGGCAAGGGGCACAAGAATGCCCCGACGAGCGAAGGCAGAAAACAAGAAACAAGATATAATGCAATAATACTATTATGGAAGGAAATTGGACTACAGAAATAAAGCCCAAAGATAAACTCTTAAGCGTAGATTTTAAAGAGATTTGGCGTTATCGCGACTTGATGATGTTGTTCGTTAAGCGTAACATCATCACGCAGTATAAACAAACCGTTTTAGGTCCGTTATGGTATGTCATTCAACCCATGATGACAACCGTGATGTATATGGTTGTGTTCGGTGGCATTGCAAAGATCTCCACAGACGGACTGCCCCAACCGCTTTTCTATTTGGCGGGTATCGCTTTTTGGCAGTATTTTGCGGACTGCTTGAACAAAACGAGTAACACGTTTGTATCGAATGCAGGTATCTTTGGAAAAGTATATTTCCCTCGCCTCGTCACGCCACTCAGTGATGTGATCAGTAACTTGGTGCGCTTTGGAATACAGTTTGCACTCTTCCTTATCGTATATGCATACTACGCCATCTTTACAGACGCACAAATCCACACCAATGTATACGCCCTACTCTTCCCTGTTCTCGTTATCATGTTAGCGGGATTGGCGTTGGGTTTCGGTGTGCTGTTCTCGTCTATGACCACGAAATATAGAGACCTACAACTGCTGCTCTCCTTCTTTGTGAGCCTGTGGATGTACGCTACACCGGTTATCTATCCGCTTTCGACGATTACCAACGAGAAAATCAAATTTATTATGATGCTCAATCCGTTGACGGGAATTGTGGAGTTCTTTAAGTATGGCGTGTTAGGTGTGGGCTGCCACGATTGGTGGATGCTGGGATACAGTTTCGCGTTCATGGTGGTTCTGCTGGGCGTCGGTATCGTGGTGTTCAATAAGGTGCAACGGTCGTTTATGGATACAGTATGATTGTTTATCCGAATTGTAAGATAAATATTGGTTTGAGGGTGCTGAATAAGCGAAAAGATGGTTACCATAATCTGGAGACCATCTTTTATCCTATTCATGGTCTGACCGATACACTGGTAGTCGAACCCTCAAAGGGAAACGATATCTCTTTTCGTCAAGAAGGTCTGACCATCGATTGTGTATCGGAAGAGAACTTGATTGTGCGTTGCTATCGGCTGATGCGCTCCCTCTACCCGTCCATCGGCGGTGTAGAGGTAGAACTGACGAAGACGATTCCTTTTGGTGCCGGATTGGGCGGTGGCAGCAGCGATGCCGCGCATACGGCGATTGCACTCAACGAACTGTTTGATCTACACATTTCTAAAGCGCAGTTAGCATCTATCGTCAGCCAACTCGGAGCGGATTGTGCATTCTTTATCTATAACACCCCCTGTTACGCAGAAGGCATCGGCGAGGTGCTCACTCCTCTATCCTGTTCCCTTAAAGGCACACGAATCGTAATGGTCAAGCCCGAGGTCGCTATCTCCACCAAAGAGGCGTACAGCGGTATCACCACCGAACTGCCTAAAGGAAGTTTGCCCACCACGCTTTCGATGGAAGCATTGACCTCTGATCCTGCTTTTGTAAACGATTTTGAGCCTGCTGTTTTTGCGGCTCACCCATTATTAGCCGACATAAAAAAGCGTCTGCAAGATGCAGGCGCATATTATACGGCTATGTCCGGCAGCGGATCAACTATTTACGGCTTGTTCCAAGACAATGCGGAACGTCGTGCCGCCATTGATCTGGCTCTGACAGACAAAGAGTTTGCCTCGATGGTAATCCTCAACGATACGCTTGCTTAGGCATAAGCCTAATCCCCATCCCCGTTGTTTGGTCGAGTAACCCGGTTGGAAGATCGTCTTCCAGCGTCGGTGCTCAATGCCCTTGCCGGTGTCCGCTACATCGACACAGACGACTTTGCCTTTAGCAAAAGCGGTAAGCGTAATCGAGCCCACCCCATTCATGGCATCAATGGCATTCTTTATGAGGTTTTCTATCACCCACGCAAAAAGAGGCGCATTGAGCATCGCCGTCAGCGATTCCTCAGCATGGAGAGTATATTTGATTTGAGACGAGGTGCGGGCTTGCATATAGGCTACGGTTTGAGACAGAACCTCGAAAACATTCGTGGAGGTCAAAGCGGGAACCGACCCAATCTTAGAGAACCGATCCGCAATGACTTGCAGTCGTTCTACGTCCGCGCGCATGTGCGGGATATAATTATTATTATCCTTATAGTCCGCTTGCAACAACTCCAACCAAGCATTAAGCGAAGAAATCGGCGTTCCCAACTGATGGGCGGTTTCTTTACTTAAGCCCGCCCAAACGCGATTCTGCTCACTGCGTTGCGACACGTAAATGACATAGATGCCAATCACAATAAACAAGAAAATAAGGGCAAACTGAAGATACGGGATATAGTGTAACTGATAGAGCAAAGTGGATTCATCGTAATAGATGTATTGCGTTATTTGGTCATCAATCTTCACCTCGATAGGTCCGTTAAGTTCCTCAATAGGAGGCATTTGCACAGCTGCATTACGCGAGATAAGTAACTGCCCCTCTTCATCTACCATATACACGGGAATGGTGTTATTGCCCTCGATGATGGAGGTCACGAAATCAATGTCCGTATTCTCATCCGCTAAAATGAACTGACGGGTCGCTTCTGCCCAAATCTCCATCTTGCGCTGCTCCTCCAAAGCCAGTTTACGAGTGAGAGAAGTAGTAAACACCACCGACAAGACCACGATAATTAAAGACACCCCTAAAACAACGATAGAGATGTTTTTAGTATTCACCATCGATTTCATATCTTTTCCATTTTTATGGCACAAAGGTACGACTTATTTTTTATATATGCAATTATTTTCAAAAAAAATCAAGAAAAATTTGTTAAATTCAAAAAAAAAGCGTATCTTTGCAGTGAAAATGCGAAGTATGGGCTAAAACATGTTTAATAGCAGTTTTTTGACCCTATAATATAAATATTATAAAGCAAACGAAAAATAATTAATCAAATTATAAATTAACAATTAAAACTTATTTTTATTATGAAACCAACTCACATTGAACACTTAGGAATTGCTGTTCCGAGTTTGGAAGAGGCTATGCCTTTCTTCGAGTTTTTAACCGGTGCTAAATGCTACTCTATTGAAGAGGTAGCTGACCAAAAAGTAAAAACCGCTTTCTTCAAAGTAGGTCAAACCAAGATCGAGTTACTGGAGCCCACTTGCCCCGAGTCAACGATTGCTAAGTTTATCGAGAAGAACGGCGGCCGTGGTGGTGTTCACCATGTAGCCTTCAACGTTGAGAACGTAGCCGAAGCCCTCAAAGAGGCTGAAGCAGCCGGTATCCAACTGATTGATGTTGCTCCTCGCAAAGGCGCAGAAAACCTGATGATTGCGTTCTTGCACCCGAAGAGCACGAAGGGCGTTCTCACGGAGCTTTGCCAGCAGCCTTGCTAGTTTAGAGTGGAGAGTTTAGAGTTTAGAGTAGTTTAAAGTTAAAAGTTTAAAGTTTATAGATATGGATAATGCAAAATTGCAAAAGTTGCTCGATTCACGTACACAGGCATTAGCCGGTGGTGGTGAAGCAGCGATTGAAAAACATCACGCTAAAGGCAGTTATACTTGCCGTGAGCGTATCACGAAACTTTTAGACGAAGGTTCGTTTGAAGAAGTTAATATGTTCCTTACCCACCGTTGCCACGACTTCGGAATGGATAAGAAAGTGTTCTTAGGTGACGGCGTAGCTGTTGGTTCGGGTACGATCAATGGTCGTCTGGTCTTTGTTTTCGCCCAAGATGCTACTGTTATCGGTGGTTCGCTGAGTGAAACGATGGCGCTGAAGATCTGCAACGTTATGGACCAAGCCATGAAGTTAGGTGCTCCTATCATTGGTTTGAATGATTCGGGTGGCGCTCGTATTCAAGAAGGTGCTTGTGCCCTTGCCGGTTATGCTGAGATCTTTGAGCGTAACATCCTTGCTTCGGGTGTAGTTCCTCAAATCAGTGTTATCTTTGGTCCCTGCGCCGGTGGTGCTGTTTATAGCCCTGCATTGACGGACTTCATCATGATGACCGAGCAAAATTCGTATATGTTCATCACGGGTCCGAAGGTAGTGAAGAGTGTTACGGGTGAAGACGTTACGGTAGAACAATTAGGAGGAGCCAAGGTTCACGCTACCAAGTCGGGTGTTACCCACTTTGTGGCTGCAACCGAAGACGAAGCCTTAGAGCAAGTTCGTAAACTGGTTGGTTTCATTCCGCAAAACAACATGGAGGAGGCTCCTCTGGTTGAGTGCAAAGACGATCCGGCTCGTATCGAAGATGCTTTGAATGACCTTGTTCCGGCTGATCCTAACAAACCTTACGATATGAAATCGATTATCAACCTCATCGTCGATAACGGTGATTTCATGGAGGTTCAGAAAGACTATGCTAAGAACATCATCTGCGGTTTCGCTCGTTTCAACGGTCGTTCGACGGGTATCATCGCCAACCAACCGAGTTGGTTAGCCGGTGTGCTGGACTGCGACGCCAGTCGTAAGGCTGCTCGTTTCGTTCGTTTCTGCGACGCCTTTAACATCCAGATTCTGACCTTAGTGGACGTTCCCGGATTCCTCTGCGGTACAGGTCAAGAGTACGCCGGTATCATCGATCACGGAGCAAAACTGATGTTTGCTTACGGCGAAGCCACTGTTCCAAAGGTTACGATTACCGTTCGTAAGAGCTATGGCGGAAGTCATATCGTAATGAGCTGCAAGCAGTTACGTGGTGACATGTGTTACGCATGGCCGAATGCAGAGATTGCCGTGATGGGTGCCAGTGGTGCTGTAGGTGTTCTGCAAGCGAAAGCTCTGAAGGCGATTGAAGACCCTGAAGAGAAGAAGAAATTCATTGCCGAGAAGGAAGCTGAATATAAAGATTTGTTTGCAAGTCCTTATCAAGCTGCCAATCGTGGTTACATTGACGATGTTATTGAGCCTCGTTACACCCGTGCTCGTATCATTCGTGCCTTTGAGAACCTCCAGACCAAACGTCTGACGAATCCTCTCAAGAAACACAGTAATATTCCATTATAATCACTGATTTTTCAATGAATACGTTACTAATCGTCAATTGGGGACACGTGTGGATGGTTACAGGCTTGGGCTTTGCTCTCGTCTTCGTTCTGCTCGTGGTTTTGATATATATTTTGAAGGGCTTTGGCGCACTCATGCAGAATAAACCTGCAAAGCAAAGTGCATCAGCCCCTCAAAAGGGACAGAATCCCCTACCCCAACAAAAGGAGGAAAAAGACATGGCAATCAATTCTAATATTACGGCCGCCATCGCTATGGCGCTGCATTTGAGTTACTTTGGTGGAATGCACGACGAAGAGCCTACTCGTATCACCGTTACGCCTCGTCCAACCCAATGGAACAACAAAATGTATGGTATGAACAATCTTATTCGATAATCTTATGAAAAGTTTCAAATTTACAATAAACGGTCAACAATACGACACGACCGTTGAAGATCTTGGTAATCAAAAAGCCAACGTTACCGTCAATGGTATGTCCTTTGAAGTAAGTCTGGGTGGTGAGACCACCGTAGCAGCTCCTGCTGCACCTGCCCCGGAAGTAAAAGCAGCTCCTACTGCTCCTGCTGCTCCCGCACCTGAAGTAAAAGCTGCACCTGCTCCGGCTCCTGCTGCTGCTCCTGCTGCACCGGCAAATGGTGTGAAAGTGGTTAGTCCTCTGCCCGGTTCTATCATTAAAGTGCTGGTTTCCGAAGGTCAAGCCGTGAAGAAAGGTGACACCTTACTCACCTTGGAGTCTATGAAGATGGAGAATCCTGTGGCAGCAGAACAAGACGGAACAGTAAAACAAATCTGCGTTACTGCCGGTCAATCCGTGATGCAAGATGACGTGCTTATCGTATTAGGCTAATCGTATGGAGAGTTTGCTAGAATTTATAGGTACATTCGGATTCTTGAATATGGCTTGGCAACAAGGGTTGATGATCCTCATCTCTTTCTTCTTGTTGTACCTTGCCATTAAGAAAGAATTTGAACCATTGCTCCTGCTCCCCATTGCTTTTGGTATGTTGCTCACCAACCTACCCAATGCAAATATGTTCCACACCGAGTTATGGGCAGCCTTCCTTGACGAGACCAGTCCTTACTACCATAGTTATGGGGCTATCCTCAAGGATGCGGGTCTGCTCGATGTGCTTTATATTGGCGTCAAAGCAGGTCTATATCCTTGCCTCATCTTTATTGGTGTAGGTGCGATGACGGATTTTGGACCGCTGATTGCTAATCCTAAGAGCTTACTGCTCGGTGCAGCTGCCCAGTTGGGTATCTTCATAACGTTCCTTATGGCGAACTCTATCGGTCCGCTGTTGGAGTCGTTCGGTTGCGATCCTGCTTTGGTGGCTCAATGGGGATTTACGGAAGCGCAGGCCGGTAGTATCGGTATCATCGGTGGTGCCGACGGACCTACGAGTATCTTCCTGACCTCTAAGTTAGCGCCGGAGTTACTCGGTCCTATCGCTATTGCAGCCTATTCGTATATGGCTCTGGTGCCGGTTATCCAACCGCCTATCATGCGATTGCTGACTACGGAAAAAGAGCGCGCTATCAAGATGAAACAGTTGCGTCAAGTGAGCAAAACCGAGAAGATCATCTTCCCGATAATCATCACGGCTATCGTAGCGCTTATCCTTCCGGATGCCGCTCCGCTGATTGGTTGCTTGATGCTTGGTAACTTGATGAAAGAGTGTGGCGTAGTAGATCGTTTGAGCAAAACCGCGCAAAACGAGTTGATGAACATCGTGGTCATTTTCCTCGGTTTGAGTGTAGGAGCTACCGCAACGGCTGCGTCCTTCCTTAATGTTCAGACGATTCTTATTCTTGTGATGGGTATCATCGCGTTTAGTTTTGGTACTGCCGGTGGCGTACTGCTGGCTAAGTTGATGAACCTCTTCAGCAAAGATAAGATCAACCCGCTTATCGGTTCGGCCGGTGTCAGTGCCGTGCCTATGGCCGCTCGTGTTAGCCAAACGGAGGGACTGAAAGCGGATCCTCATAATTACTTACTGATGCACGCCATGGGTCCGAATGTAGCCGGTGTGATTGGTTCTGCTGTTGCAGCAGGTATCTTATTATCGATGTTAGGATGACCTATAAGATTGTCACATTAGGTTGTAAACTCAACTTTGCCGAGAGTTCCGCTCTCGGCAAAGTTTTACTTGAACACGGCCATACCAAAGCCAAGGTCGGCGAGCAGGCGGATGTGGTTATTGTCAACACGTGCAGTGTTACGGACACCGCCGACCAAAAAGACAGGCAAGCTATCCATCGCCTCAAACGCGAGAATCCGAATGCAAGGATTATCGTTACAGGGTGCTATGCAGCCCTTCAACCCCAACAGATTGCCTCTATGCCGGAGGTCAGTCATGTGATTCCGAAAGACCTTAACACGTTCCATCCTGCGTATTCAAAGGATGATCGAACCCGTTGTTTCTTGAAGATTCAAGATGGGTGCAACTATTTCTGCACCTATTGCACTATACCGCTTGCTCGCGGGCGCTCACGCAACGGCTCCATCGCTTCTATCGTGGCACAAGCCAAAGAAGCACTGGTCCAAGGAGCGAAAGAGATTGTGCTCACGGGCGTAAATATCGGCGACTTCGGCCGCTCCACCAACGAGAGGTTTATAGACTTACTCATACAACTAGACAACATAGAAACCCTACTCCCCTACTCCTCTACCCCTCTACCCCCTTACCGCATCCGTATCTCCTCTTGCGAGCCGAACTTACTGACGGACGAGATTATTGAGTTTGTGGCGCACAGCAAACATTTCGCTCCGCATTTTCATATACCGCTTCAGTCTGGGTCAGACGAGATGCTTAAGATCATGCATCGCCATTACGATACGGCGCTTTTTACGGAGCGAATCAACCATATACGACAAGTGATGCCGCACGCGTTTATTGGTGTCGATTGTATGGTAGGTGTGCGTGGCGAGACACAAGAGCGTTGGGACGAGTATGTAAACTATATCTCTTCGTTACCCGTCTCCCAACTGCATGTATTCACGTACTCGGAACGCGCTAACACCAGGATGCTGACAATGGACCTACCCATTATTCCGATGGCAGAACGCCACCGTCGTAGTGAGGTGCTACATCGGATAAGCGAGCAGAAACTGAAAACGTTCTATGAGGCGCACAAAGGACTGCAAGCCACAGTCTTATGGGAGGGGAAGAAGGTTCACCCTACCCCTCTACCCCCCTACC
>JAZQOG010000023.1:0-23597 GCA_045627765.1 Paludibacteraceae bacterium
TCCGTTCGCATAATAATCACTTAAAACTTGAAGTTTAAATGACTCTAAATAATTGTTTCTTGTTTTACTCATAAATCTGAAATCTTAAAAATAGTACATTTTTTGATTCCGTATGAGTAAACCTTATTCCGTATAAGACAAGTACCGCCGACAGCACTGACAGTTCTAACACATTTTCTTAATACACACATACGCGCGGGTGGGGTTTATAAAACAACTGTCAGTACTGTCTGTTGTCAGTCAATGCGTTCGATGCGTCCTGTGCGTCCGATGGTTCTATATATACACCTACGCGCGAGTGGGGATATATGTGTATCGTACGCATCGCACGCATCGGACGCAACCCAGAGGCGGAGATGGAATTTCTATGGACATAGTATGGACTACTATCGTTCTACTACCGATACATTCCTTGCGTGGATGCGCGATATTTCGAAAAATCAATTTGTTGGATGGGGTGAGGAATTACTGCTTGTAGTCTCCTTGATATTCTTCATACATTTTGTCTATCTCCGATAGAAGTTTCATGCATAACCCGTGATTATCATATTGAGACATATATTCTTGTATGATTGAGAATCCAGCATTTGCATAACTATCGCTTAAAGAAAATGTGACATTAGAATCAACTAATGTTTCAACGTTTTCTCTAGATTCCGTCTCGTGATCAGCGAAATAAATAGCCGTAAATGCATGACGAATATTATTTCTCATAACATTTTCTTCCCGGATGAAAGATTCTTTTCCTCCTTCTAAATCAGTATGCAATCCGCGATGATAGCCTAATGCTACCGCGAAGGTATATAGGTCTATACGATCTAAATCGCTATTGCCCAAACCAAAATAATTCTGACGGTCAATGTTTTTCAAAACACCATCTTTGTGATTTTTAGAAATATAAAGAAATGCCATAGTCTAATTATTTAATTGTTGTTACACCATTTTCGTATTTGAGTTCGACATAGGAACTATATTTATCTTTCAGTTGGGCTCTTACATTATCATCATACTCCGTTGGTGTAAATGATAAAATAACTTGTTTGGTATCTGCAATGTCTGCTAAAACCTGAGTAAAGTTCGTTCTATTCTTTTCACCGACACGTCCTAATGGTGTGTCTATATAAAGCAACGAATCATGCCCTGAAGTTTGTTGCAATGCAACAGTGAATGAAAGAGCCAATAATGCACGTTCTGCTGCGCTACATGAGCCTAATGTTTGTTCTCCATATGTATCTAATAGCTTGAAAGAATAATCTTCGTCTATCTCCACCTTTGAAAAAGCGTCTTTCTTCCACATGAGTTGTAAAAAGATTTCGAACGTAGCTTTCTGCATTTCCATCCTACATTCAGTCAAAATTTCTTCTGCTGTTTGGTCAAGAATAGCAATACTTTTTGTGCAGAATTCGTGTTGTAAACGATATGTGTTCATTAGTTCATTGCTCTGCATGGCTTTTTCTAATGCCTCTTTCGCTGACTCAACGGCTTTCGTTCGTTGAGCAAGAATGTATTGTTCTTGGCCTAAACTTTTATGCAGATTATCATAAGCGCTTTGGAAACCTTCTTTTTCAATGATAGCCTTTTTAATTTCCTCCGGATTAGGAATGGATTTCATTTCCAAAAACAGTTTTCTATATTCTTCTTCATTCGCTTTGATAGCATTTTGACTATCAACATAAGCTTTGTGTACTTGACCTCTACGTAGTTTATACCGACTTATTTGATCAAAAATCGCAGATAATGCTGAAGATGCTTGGTTTAAATCCGCAGATGTAGCTGTAGACATCTCTAATTTACGAAGCACATCCAATACATGTTGTAAATGTTCGGTATCTAATTTGTGCCCACAAATAGCACATTCCTTACTATCTACAATAGACTGTACTAATTTTTTATCAATCTTTGGCGGCAAGTTTCCCGCATGCTCTTGTGTTTGTATGTATTCATAAAAACATTTTAAAGCAGGATATAATGTAAAATAGACATAAAACTCGCGTGTAAATTTAATTAGGTCGTCTTGTGTTTCATTTGCCCTTCTTTTGAGATAGTCTGATTGCTCCTCCAATTCACTAAGACGATCAGATTTCTCTTTTAAATTTTCATGCCCATGAATTTTTGCATTACAATCTTCTAAGCGTTCTTTTGCTTCTTTTATCTGCTTTAATATTATTCCAACTTTTTCTTGTTGGAAGTCGCGGGAACGCTCAGCTTCTTCGCATTCTGTTTGCGCAATTTTGACTTTTTGGTCTCCGTAGTTTTTCAACATAGGAGATATTTCTTGCGTAATATATGAAGATAAGGCCTTTCGTGTTTTTTCAATTGTTGAAACTTTAGTTAAATCTTTAATGCCATTTTCAATATTGACTCGCTTATCAGATTTGAAATATTGATCCATAAGTTCTCCGTCAAAGAAAATGTATTCATTAATCTCTTGAGGCACATATCGAGAGACATACATGGCATAATCTTCTTTGCTTTCAGTAAAAACATGACCGGCTTTCCCTTCCATTACAACTAAAGTCTCTTGCTTAGTCTCAATGGCGTCCGCGGGGGTAATGCTAAAATTAGCTGTACGCATGAAACGTATAGTTCCACCCTCCTCAATTGACATTTCTACTATCACAGATGCTTCTCCATGTTTTTCTCCATGATTTCTTAATTCTTGGACATATTGACTATTAATAGTTCTTATGGCCGTGTTTTTATCACCAAGGTGAAGCTCGATGCCATACAAGCACCATGTTAGTGCATTGAGAATGTTTGTTTTACCTTCTCCGTTTTCACCTATAATGACATGGATATCCTTACGTCCCTCTTGTTTGGGGAACTCAAACTTTTGGCCGCGATATTGCCGAAAGTTCTTAATTTCTATAGACTCAATACGCATGATTTACTTAATTTCAGAGATTATACGTTCTATTTCACGCTTTGGTTGTCTCCCATCATCCACTCGTGTGAGAAGTAACAACAAATTCGTCTTCAAAAAGTCATTTCCTTCTGATTTGACTTTGATTTTTTCTGTAATTTTTTTACTTAGTGCCATAGTATTTATTGATTAATTTAATTCAAAAATATTTGAAAGAGCATCAGTTGCATTGATGGCATTCGCCGCAATTTCCTTCAGTCTCATTTGTTCATTGTGGCGAATCTTGGAATCTATATCAATTAACCCACTTGAAAGGCAACTAGAAGATTCAACACAAATGTCATAAAGGTATGCAAATGCTTTATTTTTATCTTGTCTAATAATTCTACCTATTCTTTGCACATATTCCCGGGGATTCGTACTACTTGCCATCAGAATTCCTCTGCATGCACTTGGAATGTCTATACCTTCGTCTAAGCATTTGATGGCTACCAAGGTTTGATATTGTCTTTCTACAAATTTTTGAATTATAAATTGACGCTCTGTTTTACCGCCAAATTCTTTTTTGGGACGATTCCCCTCTTCTTCTGTGAGTTGATGAAAAATAATCTTCTTATCTTTTAGAATGTTTTTAACGATTTCTCTTTGCTGAGGAGATACAAATACAATGAGGTTTTCGAGGTCCCCTTTTGCTTTTAAATCATCTAAAATAGATGAGAGCACATCGTATTTATTTTGAGCATTTTTAATTATATCTGCTCTACGTTCGAGCAAGCGGTTATAGCGTTCCTCAGCCTCTAGATCCGTATCCTTCAGTCGATATAATTTACTTATCTTTTCTGTAAGAAGAGCATACTCTTGTCCCTCGTCTTCGGTTAAAGATATTCTTCGAATATCATAAAAATAATCCACTAAGAAATGTTTACCGGTAATGGGATTGATTTCCGTTAGAGCATCCTTAATTGTAAATTCAAAATGACTATTTCCAAAATATTTCTCCAAATATTGCGTGCCACTATCATCAAACCATCGAGATGGCGTAGCACTGAGACCGAGTCTAAATTCATATTGAGGAAGTAAGGCGTTCCTGTATTGTTTTGCGCCAAGCCAATGCACCTCATCTCCAACAAAAATTAATTTGGTTACTTTGGATACATTCTCTGTTAGAATCTTAACAAAATCTTTCGAAGAGGATGTTTGATGCGTAGTGTAAATAATACAATGATCTGCAAAACCAGCAGCATTTTCAAGGCATAGATTTTGTAATTCTTGTTTCCAATTTGGATTGGTACCATCAATAACCTTTTCTGCATCCTTATTAATTGCAAATTGAGCAACTTCTTTTTCTTTCCATTGCTTCGCTAGTGCATTCTGAGGACACGCAATTACAACTATTGTTCGTGGGTACTGACGCATTAAATAGTTAAATCCAGCTATCGCCGTCCGTGTTTTGCCTGTACCGGTTGCCATTTCAAAGAGCATTCTGTATCCAGATTCCTTCCATTTATTCAAAGCTTCTTTTTGATAATAAAAGAGAGAGAGACCATCTTGTTCAAAGGGTGAGCATTGAGAACGTTTACGTTTGATATAATTCTTAGCGGAGATAGATTCAATATCAAAGTCTTTTGAATATTCTATTAGTTCCTTACGGACTGCTTCAGGTAAGTCTATCGTTAACACTCCTGCTTTCTTACCATTCCATAAAATATTAAATCGTTCCCTATCGCGTTCGTAATATTGGTCGGAATCCTCCCATTCCTTAAATACTTTAAACTCCTCATCATTATGTGTCCAAGCACTGGCTGTTTCATTAATTGAACCGCTAAACGAAAGATGATTTCCATCGGCATCTGTAAGAATGCCCACCTTTTGATGGAATAGACCAGCAGATAAAATATTTTCTTTAGCAATAGGTTTCCCTTTATCGTCAACCAAGATAGCGAGTTTTATGTCAATCTTACCATGTGCTAACAGCCAACCAAATGCCTTAACATGGTCGGCAATAAGAGCGTCTTCTATATTTTGCAAATCAAGACCTAAGTCTATAGCACTGGCTTCTTTTTTATTCTCCAAGACCTTCTCGATAACGAAGACATCCTCTTTGGATAAGATGGGGCTTGTAATTAGACGAATGATGCCACCGTTCTGCAAGAATTTCGACATACCACGAGCAGCCACCGCTAAACTGGTTGAAGTAAAGAATCCTGATATGCGGTCATACAACACAGCCTCAGATAGTACTGGTTCGTAAAAATCCTGTACTATATCTCCAATGCCGGATTCATAACAGGCTTTAATATCTAAGGATTTGAAGCTCATATGGCAGGTGTTCGTTTACAAGATTTATCAATGTCCAAACGTTCGGCAAACGGCGTTTGCGAGTTGTTTCTGATAATATCGCTAGTGATTGTTCTACATCCTCACTTGTCATCTGTCCCACAAAGACATTTTGAATAAAAGGAATGAATAATGCCAATTTGGGCAATAAGTTTTTCTTATTATCACTTGATAATTTATCAAATTCTACGCCCAAGCAGGACGGATATATTTTATGTTTAGATATAACACACAAGCCCATTTGTGCAGCCACCTTTGCATGATTTTCTCCATACTTCAAATCAGCAATTTCTGTCCGCGGTTCTGTTCGGAGTAGATATCCCATTTGTCCGTAAGTTATATCCTCTAATTGAGATGCCATTATCAAATGTGGAACCCGAACACAATCTTCTATGGAACTAAACTGCGGAATATCTGCTGCTGTAATGGTATATGGCTTAAAGTCGCAATCTATTAGTTGCAGAAGATCTGTGATAGATATTGCTATTAACGAGCCGAGCAAGTCTTTACATAATCTAAGCATCGCTTCGTTTTCGTGCACACATCTTTCCGTTACATGTAAACGATTCGCATAATAGAGAAGTATCATCTCCGCGTCTTCGGATGTAATATTTTTCGGCTCTTGTACTATTCCCATAATGATGGATTTTTAAGGATTTCCATTTTATAATTTGCCATCTCCAGCAGTTCATTCCTATGTTCCGGAAACATTTCTAACACATCAAGGAAAGATTGCAAAGGACGAGTGATTGTTCGTTTCTTTCCTCGGCTGTCAGCCTTATCATAATAGCCGGATGCCAAGTTTTTCTCAAACTCGGCAAATGGTATCAACTTCTTTGTTACCTTGAATCCAACTTGCTCCTCCCAGAATGTTTGGTTGCGATAAGTGTATTCCCAGAAAGACATTTTTTTGTAGAATGCTTGCTGATTGCACCAACGGGCAATTTGTACATAAATGTTCGCTATAGGAGCTTTATGGTAATCTTCATGACGCATCACATAGCCCACACATCCATATTGCATTAAGATTTTTATGCGCTGGAAAATTTCCCAAATATCACGATAGAACTTTTCCTTATTATCGGGTGTTTGCATAAAGCCGCAAAATAGGTAGAACTTCGTCCCTTTGGTCGGATTGTAGTGTTTCCAAATCTTGAGAGCTTTCTCAATTATGTCTCGATCTTTCCAATTATCGAAAGCAAAGATAAAGTCGCCATAATACCTCGACTGAGCAAGCATTTGCGCCATCTCCTCACCATACTCGTTCTCGGCTAATTGACGTTCATCCAATCCTTGACGGAATTGGAAACTAATTTTATTGTCTATTAAATGCTGTAAAGCGGGTTTCCAAACATCATAAGGTGCTGCCAAGAAGTTGTCGTCCCAGAAATAGACATGAGAACGGGAATGGTCGTGGAACCATTCTAATTTGGAATATGGAGTTACACCATCTTCCAGCTTATTAACACAAAATGGACAATGGCGATAGCATTTGCGAGTTAAGAAACCAATGGAGAAATTGAGATAATCTTTATATTTGTCGCGATTAACTCCTTTTTCCACTTGAGCCTCAATAAAGTTATCGTAGAGATGGTAGTACGGCATCTGCACTGCCATATTGATTCCGTGTTCTCCTGTATGTTTGCAAACTAAAGTGTTGAGGTATTCGTTCTTTGAGAGAGCTTCCATGTCGCTTTCACGAAGTTCCCTAAATTTGCTAATAGATTTCTCATTAGCGTAGTATCCGGTACCGCCAATGAAGAATTTCTTTTTCTGTGATGCTGTTGCCTTTTGGTAGAACAACGGTTCTTCTGTAAAGGAGAATACCTTTGACATAAAGATATGCTTATACCCGGATATATTAGCGTCAGATTCGGCAATAAGTTCGAACGAAATATTATTATCATCCAAATAGCCAGCAATCTTTAATAGGGCTAAGTTAGGATGTCTTGTCCCCCCATCTAACAAATCCGCATCAACCAAGCCAACCATATCTTGTTTCTCTAGACGATAATGCTTATAGATAGCATCACCATACATAAAGATTGGGGCATAATCAATGGTTTTCTCTTTGTCCAATAATTGAAGGAAGGATATTGGTTCAAACGTAATTTCAGAATCAAAAGAATAAGTTATGTAATCGCAATGAGGAGACGGATATCCTTTCTCTTTCATCTGCTCCTTGGTAAAATGTTGACACCCGGTCACACGGAAGATTTTATATTTATTTAGGTGGCTATTCTCATAAAGGATGAGGTAATCAACATTGCTCGTTTGAGGGCTCTCGGAATCAACGCTACCTATGCGTTTGGCATCGTCTACACGGACATTGTAAAGATGGTGCCCATAAACCCATCCTTTCTTATCTTGACGACAATAACCAATTAAGAAGCGACGCTTAGCGAACTTTCTAAATCGGCAAATCTCTCCCGCTTTGATAGCTTCTGCTCCATCAAAGTCAAGTGACAATTCTTCTATTTGCTTATTTTTTGTCATTGATTACGCGACAGCCTTTGGAATGCAGAACAGAACGTTTTCGGAAGACTCCAATAAAAGGTCATTTTTTGACCAATCTATCAATTCTTGATAACCTTCCTGAGAAACATTAGAATCAAGCAAACGAATCTCTGAACGCTCAACAAGTTGTAGTAGTTCTTCTTTCGTCTCTTGCGATTTACAGACTTCAATCAGGCAATCGAAGGGTTGGTAAACAATAGATCCTGTAGCGGCATCTACTGAACTAATGTACAAAATGAGTAATTCTTTGTAATTTTTCATTGTTTTTTTATTTATGGGTTGTTAATTGTCGTATAAACAAAATTAGCACGCAAGCTACGGTCGCTTACGTGCTAAAAACGCGTCTATGTGATATAAAATAAAAAACGCGGATTTCTGCTCTGCTTATCCGCTAGTTGAGGTCGTAGGAAAACCCTTGATGTCGAATAAGCAATTAGAAATCCACGCAGTGTATATCAACCATGCACAAAGGCATAGGTATAATACACCCATGGACATCTACTACCTACTTGTTTCGAACATCAAAATTGAAATTTCCTACGTTTCAACTAGTCGATAACAAGCGTTAGTAAACGCCGTTGCGATTAGTACTTGTGGCACCTCTCGCTAATATGTCCTCACTGTTTTACATCTCGTGAGCGACGAGCAATTTACGTCTGCCGGACGATATCTAAAAAATAGATGTTATAATTTTGTCGATAACTTTATCTAAATATTCCGGTTTCATCGAACTATGCTTTCTTAGAACATCTCTTTCAACATTACCGACAATGATTTGGCACTTAACAAAACTTTGTTTTTCAAAAGGAACTGTAACCATCTCTTCCGAAATAGGAAAACAATATTGGTCATTGTAATCTTTAGAAGAGATTAAACACAAATATATAATATCTTCCGTCTCTTGTAACTCATCGTTAGACACAATCAAAGCAGGATGCGGTTTGAAAGTTCCATTAGGAAACAAGAAATTAACTTCTACAATATCTCCCTGATGGTATTTCATACGTGACGAGCAATTAAACGTGCAGCATTAACTTGAGACGTATATAAAGCCGCCTCTTTTTCTTCTTTAGCAGTCCATTGGCTTGATTCATGGATTGTGAAAAATCCGGACGCTAACAGTAATTGTAACATGTCAACCGCTTGGCGGTTGTCATTGTTGTAACTCATTGTAATAGAAGCACTCATAGTTTGTGTTTTTTATGTGTTTTGCAGTTTTGCGCTGCAAAAATACAAAAAATAATTGATATATGCAAATAAAAATGCACATTTGTCGCCAAAAATGCATTTTTATAGATTTCCCCCTCTTTTCCCGTCAGTGAACGATGGGCAATTTACGTCTGCCGGACGATATTATTTTATTTCTTAGCCACAAGGGCACGATTACTACGCTTCGTTATCGTTTTTTTCTTGTTGCTTCTCGCGAGCGATTGCAATAGCTCGTTGAAATTTGTCTGCCAACAACTGTTTATCCGGCAATTCTGTGTAATATTGCGCCACACGAATATCACTCTTCTCGTCCATCATCAAATACTGAATATGTTCCGTATTCCCCTCGCTACAAAGAATTAAACCAATAGGTTCTTCTTCCCATTCCTTACGTTCGTTAGCATTAAGATAGCGGAGATAAAGACGCATCTGTCCTTCGTATGCAGGTTTGAACTTGCCGAGTTTTAAATCTATCGCCACTAATCGACGCAGTCCACGATGATAGAAAAGTAAATCAATATAATAATCCTCAGAATCTACAGTGATGCGCTTTTGGCGGTCAACAAACGTGAAATCCAATCCCAACTCATGAATGAATTCTACCATACAATTTAGAATGGAATCTTCTAAATCTTTTTCAGAATAAGCATCTGGAAGGCCGAGCATATCTAATATATAAGCACTACGGAAGACTATATCAGGATGTAGAGTATTCGTTTCTTCTAAATGGGTTAATTCGCGACGAATGACTTCTTCAGGACGTTGACTGATAGCCGTACGTTGAAATAATTGACCATCTATCTTTTCCGCTAATGTGCGCGTATCCCAATGTTCAATGCGGCACATTTCCATATAAAATTTGCGCTCCAAATCGTCTTTGAGATACATTAAAGTCTTTAAGTGAGTCCACGACAATTGTCTCCTCGATGCGGAGACAATCTCATCTTCAGAAAAAGTCTCTGCCGCGCGGAGACAATGTCTAAGATTCTTCTCGCTCCATCCTGTACCAAACTGCTCTGTCAATTGTTTAGCCAACTTCGTTAGAACTTGCTTACCATATTCGGCACGTTTACCAAATAAAATATCATCTTTTATTCGTTTACCAACACGCCAATTCATTAAACATGCTTCAGTATTAACGTATGTGGCTACGTGCCGACGCGCTTCATTAATAATAGAGCACACATCGGTGAAAAGTTGTTGTTCCTCTGGTAGCGATTGTTGCTGTAATTCGCCACTCTCGTTATCTGCTCTTACAATTACATTATTCATATTTAGTTTCTTTCGTTTTGCTATATTCGACCGCAAAATTACAACTTTTCTCAAATATGCAAGAGAGAGGTGTAGTTTTTTGAGATTCCGATTTAATGATTTCTCTGCCTTAGGGCTTCGTAGAGCATGATACCGGCAGCAACGGAGACATTAAGGCTCTCTATCTTCCCTACCATCGGGATACGCACCTGATGAGAACACTTCTCTAAGTTAGGACCATAGATACCGGCACCCTCACTACCCATGACGATAGCCAATGGTTGCGTCATATCCATTTCAGTATAAAGACTATCCGTGTGTTCAGTAGCTCCGACGACTGCCAAACCGCTATCGCGGAGATACTGCAAAGCGTTCTGCATATTCTCTACCTTACACACCGGCAACGAATGCAACGCTCCGGCGGAGGTCTTGATGGCATCGCCATTGATGGCAACCCCGCTGCGCGAAGCCACAACGATAGCGTCCGCTCCAGCGCAGACACAGGTGCGGGCAATAGCCCCGAAATTGCGGACATCCGTGATACCGTCCAAAACCATGATAAGCGGGTTCTTGCCCTCGTCAAAACACGATTGCACAATCTGATCGAGACTCGTGAACTCAATAGGCGAGAGGAAAGCGATCACACCTTGATGGTTCTTGTCCGTATATTGATTGAGTTTCTCGACCGGCACCTTGACCACAGCCGACTGAAGGTTAGCTTGGGCGAGTTTGGCCAGCAGTTCCTTTCCGATAGTGGACGACATATCCCGGCGCAGCAAAACCTTGTCCAAGGTCTTGCCCGCCTCTATCGCTTCAATCACGGCGCGAATGCCAAAGATCATCTCTTTCTCCTTTGGACGCCGCGTTTCATAGTTGTGCGTATTCATTGTTGTTTAATTGTTTAGACATTAATATTTTAACCATTGTAAAAACTCGTCCACGGAGGTGGTGTAACTCAGTGGTTGCGAGATAGGTTGATTGTTAGCATCGAGTTGGACATAAAACGGCTGCGCATTACTACCAAACCGTTCGCGTTGGAGACGCGAATACTCGATACCATCCTCTATGCCGTTATTGTTTTGGTCTTGCCGGGAATCGACATACAACGTAATCAGCGTATAGGCCTGCAAACGCTGTTGCACCGCCTCATCGGCTATGACGCGCGCCTCCATCTTACGGCAGTTGACACAACCATAACCCGAGAAGACGAGCAAGACCGGTTCGTTCTGTTGCTTGGCATACAAAAGTCCCTGTTCATAATCAAGGAAGACCTGTTGTTTCTCTATCGGCATAGGTGGAGCAAAAGCCGCTACGGCAGGCACAGGACGACCGAAGATACCTTGTGCCGAATAGACGGAGAAGAGCATTGAGGCTATACCCACAAAGATAGCTATTATTTTTCCCGTCAAAGACGAAGTCTTGCGTAAGTTCCATAGCAGATACAAGCCTAATCCCAAGAAACAAGCCGTCCAAAGCACAAAGAACAACCATCGTGGTAATATCCCCCACCCGTATGCCACATCCGCTACAGACAAGAACTTTAGCGATAGAGCGAGTTCGATAAACGCAAGGCAGACTTTGAAATGTTGCATCCACAGCCCCGACTTAGGTAAGCGCTGCAAAGCCGTTGGGAAAAGTGCCAATAACGAGAACGGCAAGGCGAGCGCAATAGCAAAACCGAGCATTCCGATAGTAGGCGCGAGATACGACTGCGACGCGGCTTCCACCAACAACGTACCAATGATAGGTCCCGTACACGAGAAAGAGACAATGACGAGAGTGAATGCCATAAACAGAACACTCACTACTCCCGAAGCCGAACGCGCTTTCTTATCGAAATACGTGGACCAAGAGGCAGGTAACGTAATCTCAAACAACCCAAAGAACGACAACGCGAACACCACAAACAGCACAAAGAAAAATAGGTTCAACACCGCATTCGTAGCCATCGCGTTCAGTGCCGAAGCACCGAAGATTGCCGTCACCAGTAAGCCTAAGCCGACGTAGATAACGACTATGGCGAGGCCATAGAGACCGGCTGCGCCTGAAGGACCGCTGGCGCTGAAGGACCGCTTCGCTGAAGGACCGCTAGCGCTGTAGGACTGTTTTTTGAGGAAGAAGCTGACCGTCATGGGAATGATAGGCCAGACGCAAGGCGTGAAGATGGCCATCAAACCACCCAATAAACCGAGGAGGAAGATGGTTAAAAGACCGGCTGCGCCTGAAGGACCGCCTTCGGCTGAAAGACCGCTATCGCTGAATGACCGCTGCGCTGAAGGATTATAGATTTCGGGAGCGGTACACATCTTGTCATCGCAGGCGTTGTACCTTAGGGGTAGAGGAGTAGAGGAGTAGAGGGGGAGGGTGATACTGTAAGTATCCGCATATTCTTCGCCGACCATGGAATCGGCAATGGAGATAAGTGTCATGTGCCACCCGCTATCAATCGTAGCCGTCACAACGAGGCTATCCCCCATCGGCTGAGATGACCAATGAACAGGATTCACCACCTCAGCCCGTAGCCCTATGGTTACTAATAATCCCACCAATATTACTTTTATCTTATTCATCTATCCACTATCCACTATCCACTATTCTTCCCTTCGTATGCAAGCTCCTATAGCGTTTAGACGACCTTCGATATTCTCGTAACCACGGTCAATTTGGTCGATGTGGTCGATACGAGAGGTGCCTTCGGCAGACATAGCCGCAATAAGCATCGCAATACCGGCACGGATATCGGGAGAGGTCATATTGTTTCGACGTAAGTTGATGTTGTGGTCGTGTCCAATGATTACGGCTCGGTGCGGGTCGCAAAGAATAATCTGCGCACCCATATCAATGAGTTTATCCACAAAGAAAAGACGACTCTCGAACATCTTCTGGTGAATCAAAACCGACCCGCGTGCCTGCGTTGCTACCACCAATAAGACGGATAGTAAGTCCGGCGTCAGTCCGGGCCAAGGCGCATCGGCAACGGTGAGAATACTGCCATCCAAGAAAGACTCAATCTGATAGTGTTCCTGCGATGGGATATAGATATCGTCGCCTCGTTGGATAACCTGAATACCGAGACGGCGGAAAGCTTCGGGAATGATTCCTAAGTCCTTGTAAGACACGTTTTTGATGGTTAGTTCACTCTTCGTGATAGCTGCCATTCCTATAAACGACCCAACCTCAATCATGTCCGGTAATAACGTATGCTCTGCGCCGTGCAACGTCTCCACACCCTCAATCGTAAGCAGATTACTCCCTACCCCATCCATCTTAGCACCCATAGCAATGAGCATCTTACAGAGTTGTTGGATATACGGTTCGCAAGCGGCGTTGTAGATGGTTGTCTGCCCTTTGGCAAGGACAGAAGCCATAATTATATTCGCTGTACCCGTAACGGATGCCTCATCGAGAAGCATATACGTGCCCTTCAGTTGGGGCGCAGAGAAGACGTAAGCACCCTTAGCAGCATCGTACTCAAACGTCGCGCCGAGGTTAACCATTCCTTGGAAATGTGTATCCAAACGACGGCGACCGATCTTATCGCCTCCGGGTTTGGCATAGATAGCCGTTCCACGACGCGCCAAAAGCGGACCGATCAGCATCACACTACCCCGCAACCGAGCGCATTGTTTAAGGAACGCCTCCGACTGCAAGTACTGCTCATCGAGTGCGTCTGCCACAAACGAGTACGAACCCGAACCGAGCGACTGCACTTTCACTCCTATCGAGCGAAGCAGTTCAATGAGGTTATTGACATCGAGGATATTCGGAAGATTATGAATAACAATGGGTTGGCGGGTTAATAATACGGCACAAAGCACTTGTAATGCCTCGTTCTTAGCTCCTTTGGGAGTAATCTCACCTTGGAGTTTGTGTCCGCCTTCTACGATAAAACTAGCCATATTTACATTTACAATTTGACAATTTACAATTTAACCATTTATTTACAATTTAGATGTAATTGACTTCGGGGTGGATGGTAATACAAAAACGCTCCTGTACACTATCAACTATCGCTTGCGCCAAAGCGATGATATCTTGTGCCGTGGCAGTACCCGTATTCACCAAAACGAGCGGTTGTTTCTCGTAACACTGCGCCCCACCGATACACTTACCCTTCCAGCCACATTGCTCAATGAGCCAAGCAGCGGGAATCTTATGAGCGCCTTCGGCTGAAGGACCGCTGGCGCTGAAGGACCGCTGCGCTGAAAGACCGGCTTCGCCTGAAGGATTATTGACGATATAATGAGGGATAGTGGGATACTGTTGTTGCAAGGCTTCGAAGTGGGCGTTATCGATGACGGGATTCTTAAAGAAACTGCCGGCTGAACCGAGTTCTGCGACCTCTGGCAGTTTCTGTTTACGAATACGAATCACCGCCTCGCGCACAGTTGCTGCCGTAGGTTCGACTCCTTCCAACGCAGCTCTCAGATTGCCATAATCGAGATAAAGCGGTCCGTTCTTTTGCAGTTTATACACCACCGAGGTAACGATATATTGGTCCTTGAGTTCGTTCTTAAACACCGAATCGCGATAGCCGAACCGACACTCCGCATTCGTGAACACACGCGGTTCTGCCGTAGCCACCGATAGGGTGTGTACCTCCTCTATCACGTCCTTGGCTTCGCGACCGTAAGCACCTACGTTCTGCACCGCCGATGCACCAACCGTACCCGGGATATAACTGAGGTTCTCCATGCCGGTTAGGTCCATAGCAACGAGTTGTTCAATGAGCGAATCAAGTTTGAGCCCACTCTGAGCTTCAATCCAGACCTCGGTAGCCGTCTCTTTGAGCGCACGCGCTTTCGTCATGCGCGAGACGAGGAGTGTACCCTCGAAGTCTTTGGTAAACAGTAGGTTACTACCCTCCCCTACGGCGAGCATTCGCTGCCCTTGGTGAGAGAGGATAACCTCGCGAAGATCATCGATCGAATCGTATTCGATCACTTCCCTTGCCTTTCCATCGAGGTGGAAAGTGTTATAGGGTAATACGGAAATATTAGTCTTTAATGTTTTCAAATTCGTTTATATCACTTGGCATTCGTAAATCACCACGAGGCGAGAGGCTAACGCTCACGACCTTGGGTCCATCGGGTAAGCAAGAACGTTTGAACTGCTGCGTGAAGAAACGATGAATAAAGATGCGAATCCATTTATCAATCTCCTCCTCCGTATATTCGTCTTCAAACGCGAGGGAAGCCATATACGCGGTCTTGCGCAGTCCAAAGCCGTAGCGCAAGAAATAATATGCAAAGAAATCGTGCAGTGCGTAAGGTCCGACTTGTTCTTCGGTTTTTTGTGCTATATCGCCGTTCTCATCGGCAGGAAGCAGTTCGGGCGAAACGGGTGTGTTGACCACATCCATCAGAATCGACCGCATCTCTTCGCCAAAGAGGTTATCGGCAGCGTAACGCACCAAGAAACGCACTAAGGTCTTCGGGATACCGGCATTGATGCCATACATTGACATCTGGTCACCACAGTAGGTAGCCCACCCTAACGCTAATTCGCTCAGGTCACCGGTACCGATGACCAAGCCGTTATACTTATTAGCTAAGTCCATGAGCACGAGCGTACGGATACGCGCTTGCGCATTCTCGTAAGTGACATCGTGATTCTCTATGTCGTGATTGATATCGTGCAGGTGCTGTGTGGTCATCTCGCGGATAGGAATCTCGTGAATACTGATACCGAGTTGCTCCATCATCGCAATCGCATTGGTATAAGTTCGATCCGTCGTGCCAAAGCCGGGCATCGTAACCCCTAAGATTCGCGAACGGTCGTAACCGAGCATATCCGCCGTCATTACGCACACCAAGAGGGCAAGCGTAGAATCCAGTCCACCACTGATACCGAGCACGAGGCTCTCTGCGTGGGTGTGTTCCCAACGGTGCGCAAGGGCACTGGTTTGGATAGAGAACACGTCCGAACAATAGGAATCAGTATCCTCTTTGGAGGGCAAGAACGGTGTGGGCGAGAACTTACGATGCAGCGGTTCGGTATATCCGTTAGCATTTTCGATAGGAGCCACATTGATCTTACGATAATGACCATGCTGGTCCTTAGTGAAGTTCGTGTTGCGTTGTCTATCCGTACGAAGGCGCTCGATGTCTATCTCCGAGATGACCATCGAGGAGCGATGTAAGAAACGCTCTCCTTCGGCAAGCATATCTCCGTTTTCGGCAATATACGTAGAGCCGGAGAAGACGAGGTCTGTAGAAGACTCACCCACACCCGAAGAGGTATAGACGTAACCGCTATGTACGCGAGCGGATTGCT
The DNA here is from genome assembly GCA_045627765.1 of Paludibacteraceae bacterium. Taxonomy (GTDB): domain Bacteria; phylum Bacteroidota; class Bacteroidia; order Bacteroidales; family Paludibacteraceae; genus Colicola. Next base: position 16,454 of record JAZQOG010000023.1, read on the forward strand.
GTTTGATCATCTCGCGACGATAAGCATGTTTGCCTAAGACGCAGTTACTACTACTGAGGTTGAAGATAATCTCCGCCCCTTGAATAGCCAATTGGGTAGAAGGAGGCAGCGGCGACCAGAGGTCTTCGCAAAGCTCCACGCCAAAACAATAGTCTCGCGTGAGGAAGAGTAAGTCCGGTCCAAAAGGAACGGGTCCTGCCCATAACTCGATGGTCGGGATACGAGGACGCAGTCCTTCGCCCGTGCGCTCCATTGTAGCGCGCCCCGAAGTGAACCAACGTTTCTCATAGAACTCGGCTGTATTAGGTAAGTTAATCTTAGGAACCACACCGATAACCTCGCCGTCCGTCATCACGAAGGCGCAGTTAAACAGGTTGTTATCCACCTTCAACGGGGCTCCTACCATGATGATGATGGACTTGCCACGAGTGTAGTTACAAACATCTTCCAATGCCACCAAGGCATTTTGTTGCAGGATCTGTGTAAAAAACAAGTCTCCACAGGTGTATCCTGTGAGGCTGAGTTCGGGAAAACAGATGACTTCTACCCCTTCCTCCACAGCTTCGTCAATCATGTGCTTAATCTCTTGCGCATTCGAAGCGCAATCCGCCACTTTTAGTGTGGGCACTGCCGCGGCTACGCGGACATAACCAAAGTTTTTGTCTAACATGGTGAGTCAGTTATTAAAAACGACTACAAAATTACGAAAATTTCTCGGAACTAGCAAATTTATTTGTCATTTTTCACTTTTTTTTCAAAAAAATTACAAAAAAATTTGCGTATATGAAAAAAAAGTAGTACTTTTGCACCCGCTTTCGAAAAAGTGTACCAATCGGGGTTCCCGAAAAGTACTGTCCAACCAAGGTGCTATCGTCTAGTGGCCTAGGACAACGGCCTCTCACGCCGTAAACCCCGGTTCGACTCCGGGTAGCACTACTTGAGAAAAGAAAAGACTTGCCTTCCGCAAGTCTTTTCTTTTCCCCTACCCCCTTGCCTCGTCGGGGCATTCTTGTGCCCCTTGCCGGCAGCGCTCCCTCTCGCCTATAGGTATGGTCTTTTCTTCGTCCGCGCCGACTGCACTTCCTCGAAAACCGCCGCTTCACGCGACGCCCCTAACCCCACCTTCCCAAAGGCGGGGGCACTACTGTTTTTACGGAAGTCAGTCTGTGCTCCTCTAGCGCCCTGCGGTCGCTGACCATACTTGTTTCCCTATTGAGTTGTTCTATACCGCGAGCGGTTGTACACACAAGCGGCTCCCGATTGCTTGGAAGCCGCCTGTGAATGTATCTCCCTTCCCTTTAGGGAGGGGCTGGGGGTAGGCTTATTTATCTTACCCTCTCTCCTATTGCGGAATAATGTTGTCCGTTGCGGTCGATGATGAGTTGCCCGTTGTGGAGGTACTTACGAGCAGAACTTGTCAAGCGGATATTGTCTAATGCATCACCTGCCATTGCTTGGATATTGTAAAATTCTTTCCATCCTTCAGCAAATTGATATATAGACACACTAAGTGCAGGTACATCTACAGGAATAGATTTATCCACTCCGTCAAAACAATATAAACCACAAGTTGGAGGAATCGTTGCCTCACAAGTTACCGAAGTCAAAGCAGAGCAATCTTTGAAAGCAGACATTCCAATCGTTGTGACGGAATTGGGAATCGTTACCGAGGTCAAACCTCTGCATTCATAGAAAGCCGCATTCCCAATCGTTGTAACAGAATTTCCAATTATATATTCTTCTACTTGAGAACCAAAAATGTTATTTAAATTGTAATCCCGTGAATATGACTTATTACCAACTATGCTGCCTGAATTTATCGTTACTGAAGTCAACCCGATGCAACTACCGAAAGCCCCCTCTGCAATCGTTGTGACAGAATTGCCAATCGTCACCGAAATCAAGCCGGAGCAGTCTTTGAAAGCCACCCCTCCAATCCTTGTGACGGAGTCTGGAATCTCAATCGAAGTCAAACCAGTGCAACCCTCGAAAGCATAATTTCCAATCGTTTTGACAGAATTGCCAATCGTTACCGAAGTCAAACCGGGGCACTCATAGAAAGCCCCCTTTCCAATCGTTGTGATAGAATTAGGAATGGTATATTCGGTTCGAGTGTTGCCCATAGGATACTGAATCAGTGTATCTTTGGTATAATTGAATAAAATTCCATCTACCGAACAAAAATGCGTATTAGCAGCATCTACATCAATCGATGTCAAATCGAGGCATCTATGGAAAGTCCCCTCTCCAATCGTTATGACAGAATTTGGGATGATTACCGAGATTAAACCATAGCAAGCTGCAAAAGCACAATCTCCAATCCTTGTGACGGAGTTTGGAATCTCAATCGAAGTCAAACCAGTGCAACCCTCGAAAGCATAATTTCCAATCGTTTTGACAGAATTGCCAATCGTTACCGAAGTCAAACCGGAGCAACTAGAGAATGCCCCACCTCCAATCGTTGTGACGGAATTGGGAATTGTTACCGAAGTCAAATCATAGCAATAAGCGAAAGCATCATCTCCAATCGTTGTGACATCACCTTCGCAAGTAATTGTGCCAGTTCCATCGGCAAAAGTATGGGAGATGATAAAGGAACCAAAAGTGGTTTGTCCAACTTCTAACTTAGATTGTGTTAATTTTTCCGTTGCCGTGTAAGTAATAACATTACTTGCCCAAAATTGTGTCGCACAAATGAGTGCCAAACATAGAGTAATAAGTTTTTTCATAACATCACTTCTTATATTCTTTTTCTAACTGTTTACCCGTTTCTACCCCTAGTAAAAAATTATCAAGATGTTTTCTATATGTGGGATTAATAGATAACGAATCTAGGATTGCCTTATTCAATTGATTAGGAATGACCAACCAAGTTGATTGACGAGAAAATGGTTGTCCTCCTGTTCCATGAAACCACCTTATTGCTAAACAAGGCTCCTCTCGCCAATCCATAGCGACAATAGCCCACCTCTTTTCCGTTTCTACATGTACTACCACATATGGTCCACTTACATATCTTTTAGGCGAATTAATTTGTAAAATACTCTCCTTGTTTTGTAAATTAAAATTTTCACCCGCTTTCATAGTTTCTTCTATTTATTTTGCCTCCACTTTATTATTCGGCTTTCGGCATTCTCCGTTGGTTAATAACTATTATCAGTCCGTTGACGACAAGAGCACAAAAAAGTGGACTAAACTTTTTAATCCACTCATTCAGGCATCGCCAAACACCCGTGTCCTTGGATAAAGTAAAGCCCACTCTGTTCGAGTGAGCGTTGAACTTTACTTCACTAGGACTTAAAATTTTGGCGAAATTTCAATAAGTGTGAACTAAAGATAACGCTATATTATCTATTGTGCAAATTGATCGCTTGTTTTATTTCATAGGCAGTAATTGTTTTTTCAGTTTATATCTTTGGCATCGCTGCCGATGCCGGTCAATCATAGGCGGGTTATATTTTCATGCTTAATAAATCGAATGCCATATATCTTGTTTCATCATGCTCGTCATTATCCGTCATGAAGTGAAACCCAATGTTCTTATAAAAGGAGATTGCTTTTTGACTTGGCTCGTTAACGGCATCAACCGTAATAAAACGACAACCAGCCGCTAAATCAGGTTTTGTATAAAGATATTGTACTAAACTAATTAAACGACGACCATAACCTTGTCTTTCGAAATTAAGAGATGTTGCCAACTTACCAATCTTAATGGCGGGATAGTTGGAACGACGATTTCGTTGTATGTGTCCGGTAAGAGAGTTCCAATGTTTCTTGTCACTATCGCGCAACGAAATCTTGTCATGCAGAATAGTGCAATAACAAATTGTCTCTTCTTCATTTTCGAAGAGATAGGTGACACCTTGCTGATCCTCTAAGTGAGGAAGGGCATCTTCCATCAAAAAGTCATTCAAGTCGTTATCGCACGAGTGAATGGGTTTGATGGTATCGCCTAATCTTAATCGTTTGAGTTGTACCTCCATTACAAACTAAAATTAGCGTGCGCACGTAAGAAAGTAACGTCTTGGTTAAAACGTTGCATGTAAGCACTGGATACAGGTTGAACATTACCAGCCATTTCTTGAAAACGTTCAGCGTCACGCCCTTGTAATGCAGGACTATCAACAATTGGTTTTGCCATAGTAGTAAGTGTTTTTGTATACAATTATCCAATTACGACTGCAAAATTACAAAAAATATTTGATATACAAAAACTTTTTCGCGTTTTTTTTGAAAAAAACAACTATTTGAAACAAAAATGCACTTTCCCATAAGAAAAGTGCAAATTATTTCTCTGTAGTCTATCAGCCTTTCAGCCTCTCAGCCTATTCGAACGATCCCATCTTGAGGAAGGAGACTTCCTTCTCGGTTAGGAACCGATATTTACCTCTTGGAACATTCTTCTTGGTCAGTCCCGCAAAGCTTACGCGGTCAAGGCGTACCACTTTGTATCCCACTTTCTCGAACATCCTACGCACGACGCGGTTTTGTCCGGAGTGAATCTCCAATCCTATATGGATACGGTCCTCTTTAGGGAACTCCAAGGCATCGGGAATGATCAGTTCATTGTCCAGCACCACTCCGGCGCGCAGCGATAACTCGTCCGCCTCTTCCAAGTCGCGGTCCAAGGTAGCGGCATAGATCTTCTTCTTGCCGAACTTAGGATGCGTCAGTTTAGCGGCCAAGTCGCCGTCGTTGGTGAGCAGCAGTACACCCGTTGTGTTACGGTCTAATCGACCGACAGGATAGATGCGCTCCGCGCACGCGTTACGCACGATATCTAATACGGTGTGACGCTCTTGCGGGTCATCGGTAGTCGTAACCGTATTCTTGGGTTTGTTGAGAAGGATATACACTTTCTGCTCGCGACGGATAGGCTGATCATGGAACATGACCTTATCCGTAGGAAGCACCTTTGCGCCCAACGAATCCACCACCTCGCCATTGACGGTGATCACACCGGCTTGGATGAAGTCGTCTGCCTCACGGCGAGAGCACACTCCCGCGTTGGCGAGGTACTTATTCAAACGCATGGGTTTAGTAGGATCCTCGAAACGCTCACGATACTGCGTGCGTTTATGCTGCGAGTAAAGCGAGTTGTTCCTCTTAGGACGATTGTTTGTAAACTGAGGACGTTCCCCACCGTTGCTACGGAAACGAGGACGCTCTTCGTTATTTTGGTTGTAACGAGGGCGGTCCGTGTCTTTACTGAAGTGAGAGCGTTCACCGCTGTCACTAGAGTTAGCGCTATGATATGCAGAGCGCTCGGGACGCCTCACAAAATGTGGGCGTCCGTTGTTATTTTGCCCCGCAAACTTGGGGCGGTCATTTTTTTGAAACATACGAAAAGGTTCGTCAATTATGCTTCTGTTGCTTGCTCGATAGCTAATTTACCACGATAGTAGCCACAGCTGGGGCAAACAGTGTGATACAAATAATGTGCACCGCAATTAGGGCAAATAGCCAATGCCGGCATTTTTGCTACGTCATGAGTACGACGTTTCGCTTGTCTGGTATGCGATTGTCTACGTTTTGGATGTGCCATAATATTTAATTTTTTTTTAATTTGTTATACAATTATAGTATTTCGGGCTCTTCTTCGGTGCTACAAAGGTGGCGTTGGAGAAGTGCAGCCATTTCGGGGTTGCAACCACCTTCAGGGTGACGACGCACCAGCGGAAGATTAACTACTATCTGTTCATAAGCGAGCCAATTGAGGTCGAGTACATTCACATTATCGAGGAGCGGAGCCATGTTTTCAAAGGCATCCACCTCAATATCTACCGCCTCTAAGCATCGATCACAAGTCACTTGTACCGTTCCTACAACGGAGAGGGTGAGGTCATAATCGTTCGCCCGCAAGTCGAGTTGCGCTATCGCTCGAACATTTCCTCCCAATAGTTCCGACTTCTCTATCGAGGTAAAATATGCACTATCTAACTGAAAGTCAAAGTCATAATGCCCTAATTCAAGGGATTTCAGTTGAATAATATGTTCCTCAATATCCGCCATAACGCAAAAACGGCTGCAAAATTACAATTTTTTTTTGATATACGCAAATATTTTGAATACTTTTTTGTAAAAAAGTGCAAATCTGCTATCTTTACTCTATTTTCATGCCCCGTGCATTGTATATCTCGTTATTGCGACGGATATAGAGCACGCCGTCCACCATCACTTTGTTTGCGTTATCGGCACGGCGAACCGAAGTTAAGGCAGAAGAAGTCAGTCTTTCGATGATGAATTTTGAGGCATCTCTACTACTATAATCAATCGTGAAACGATATTTACCTTTGGCAATGATGATACCGATATGGTTTTCCGTACCGCTTCCGCTGGCTAAGGTGTCTTGCCTTGTTTCGCCCTCTTTGAGTTCGGGGCATATCCACCAGCAATAGCCGTCATCATCGGCATAGCGGCTAGCATATCTTTCCCATTTAGGGCCATACCAAGCAACCGTAAATTTATCAATACGTTGAACGACTTCCACTTTATTGACATCCTGCGTTAAATCGGCTTCAGCGGAAAGAAGTGAGGGAGTTCCCATTTCTTGAAGCGTAGCAATGGTGTCTCGGGCTAAGCAATGACGTAACACGTAGGGGTAATCTTCCGCCCACATTGACACACTCACAAAAGCGAGTAAAGCAGTAATAAGTAATCCTTTTTTCATATAGTAACGGGTTTAACGGGTGCAAAGATACAACTTTTTTTTGAATTATGCAAGAAAAAAAGCAAAAATCAGCGTTTATTTGCTAAAAACACAGAAAAGGCGCACTTTCGCGCCTTTTCTAGTTAGTCTAGTTAGTCTAGTAAATCTAGTTTACCTAGTTTTTCTAGGTTTTCTAGGTTTCTAAGTTAGAAGCCGAGCATGTTGTACTTGCGACCATTGCGCTCGATGATAACGTTGCCGTTCTCGAAGCGTTTGATAGCCTGTTGTTGCGCTTTGGTGTTACGGATGCCCGTAGGTTGTCCGTAGTCAACAGCATAATAGATATAGTAGGAATACCAGCTGAAGTAGTATTCTACAATATCATTAGCCTTAACGGTAACCGTATTATTATCTGTATCAAGAGTAATAATATCAGCGATGTTCTGCGTACTCATCAGTCCTTCTTCGGATTCCGTGGTGCTGACCATCACATCA
>JAZQOG010000024.1:0-5292 GCA_045627765.1 Paludibacteraceae bacterium
GGAGTGGCCTTTTCGATTCAGTTTGGAGTATATTTTTGAGCACCCGAATGTGATGGAACTGGCCATCCTTGCCAATCGTGTGGATATTGCCAATGCTGCATTTCAATGTAATATCAAGACCGTTATGGAGCGCATGCTTAACCGGTCTGATGCATCGGATGTGGATATGCGTTACAGCGATGCCATCGTATCCGCCATTATAGTCGCTGTCTTTAGCACATGGATAAAGTCAGGAAAGAAAGACTCGCAGAAGCAAGTGCTTGAGCGTGTCACGCGAATCTTACAGATTATTAGTTAGTTTGGTGCATTTTCATTTCTCTTCTGAATCAAGGATGATGGTTACCGGACCATCGTTAATAAAATCGACTTTCATATCGGCTCCAAAGCGGCCGGTTTCCACCTGCAAGCCGTATTGATGGCGCAGCACATCGTTGAAGTAGTTATACAACGGCTCTGCCACTTCCGGTCGCGCTGCTTTGATAAAAGAGGGTCTATTGCCATGGCGACAATCGGCATAAAGCGTAAACTGTGAGATAGATAGTATTTGTCCCTCCACTTCGTTGAGACTAAGGTTCATTTTTCCCTCCGTGTCTTCGAAAATACGCATTTGTGCCACTTTCTTGGCGAGGTAATCCGCATCCGCTTGGGTGTCACCATCTGTTACACCAACCAAGAGGAGGAACCCTTTACCAATCTGACCAACGACTTGGTCATCTATTCTAACCTCTGCTTGAGAGGTCCGTTGTATGATGATACGCATAAGTTAATAACGTTCTTTTATTATCTTCTCACATTAGGTGTAGATGGTGGCACAATTGCCGAGTACGTTTCCCGCCAAGACCAAGAGCCGCCCCGCTAATGCCTATTCAGCGAGGAGACCCCGAGAGTTACTTTGTCCAGAGGGCGGGGGATAGTTTTTGCAACTGATAGTCTTTTCCCATCTGCACAAGGCGCACTTGTCGTCCTTCGTCGCCATCGTATATCTCTACCGCTGTGCGAACAGGGTGAGAACAAGCGTTCTCGTCCACCCACGAGCCGGTATTGGCATAGATATATCCGTCCTCGTCGTCTCCGCGCTCCATGATACGAAGATACGGTATGTGCGTGTGACCGAAGACAACCACCTTATAGGTGTCGTCTTTGCCAAACAGCCTATTGACCGCTATCGCATCTGCAAACGGTACTTCACAAATCAAAGCACCTAATAAGAATGGGAAATCTGCCGGAGCGTTATTATGCAACAAACGTTTCTCCCACTCCTGTTGCTTCCACATGGTTTGGTATAACAGGGGTTCCGACTCCGTTGACTGGTAGAAATACTCGTCCAACACATAGTCGCTCGTCAAGCCGTATAGTCCCGTAGGAACAGGTATGGTGTCTATTCCATCTACATGTTTTGCAATCAGCACCACATTGCAGACAAGTGCCATCACCATCTTGTTGAACTCATCCAATCCGGATTGGTTGGCGGCGGCTTGTAATTCGTTCATGGATGCATAACCAAAATCGCTCAATTTGGCTTTCACCAATCCCTTATTATACCTATTTGTTGCCGCGATGCGGGTAGTGAAGTACTGAATACCCATAAAGGCGTTTTCTGCTGTAACATCATCTATTCCGATATTGGAATACGGGTCGGGCGCACACATGATATCGTAGCGGTGGCAATGCTCCATCACCATATCCGAAGATATATACGAACCTAAACCCTGTACATCCGACACGAACATAGCACCGCTGCCGAAGAACTCGTGCAAGAGATCCTCATCGACGCCGCTGTCGTGGTTGCCAGGGACATAGACTACCTGTATGCCGGCGGACTGTACCTGTTTTATTTTATTCAGGACCTCTTTGTTCTCGTCCACAGCGGCAATAGCACGCAGATACTCCTTCTCCGATACCGCATCGCCATCCACAGCAAAAGTAGGATACGGCAGAGGCGTAACCTCTTCATCAAACAAATCGCCGAGCAGCACCAGTTCCTTGTATTGGTCTTTATGATCAATTAGATTATCGAGGTATTCTATCAAGTAGGGCTGATTCTCTATGAACCAACTCCATTTGCCGTCCATTGAACGTTGGTCGTTCATGTGGATATCGGAGATAACTGCTGTATAAGCTTTGTGCTCATCATATATAGCCGTAGCCACGGTATCGGGTACGAGCATTATATGCGCTGTCACCAACCCATCGTTGTTCTCGTACGCCAAGGTGACCGCACGCGGTTCGGACGATTTCAGTTTGGAGCAATCTAATAGCACCTGATCTTCCTCGTCGGGGTCTAACGAGAACGAGACACCGGCAATAGACGATTTCGGCAATACGGTTGGCACAGGATCAGTGTAATCCACCAGTCTTAAGTTTTGAATCACGCTTTCATCTATCTCGTCCGAGAAAGATAGGGTTATAACGCCGTACGGTTGCTCGACTAGCACACCGGGTACGGTACTCATTTGGTCATCATCTACCTCTAACGTGTGGGTAGGAAAAATAACCGGAGGTTTACAACTTGTCATTGCGATGGCGGCGATAGCCATCAGTGCCAAAAATAGTTTTCGCATAATGTATATATTTATTGCATTTATTAAGTCCGCACCTATATGTATTTAATGTCCGCACCTACATGTGCGCGAAAAAAAGATGTGTCATAATTTTTCACAAAAATTGCTGCAAAAATACAAAAAAGTTTACAATAATCAAAATATTTTTCACTATTTTTCATAAAAAAACTTAATTTTGCAAGTAAGACGAAAGAATTTACGCAAATTCTACTCGCAAAACTTGCATATTTCAAAAAATTATTGTACCTTTGCACGATTTTTTGCATAAGGCAATAAATTATAACTCAATAACTTAAAAATTTATCTCGTATGAAAAAGATTTTTTCTTTATTTGCAGCCCTGACGCTAGGCGTCGGACTGTGGGCAATCGACAATGTACAATACATTGATGCCGATGGTAACAAAAAAACGGTCAATGGAGTGACCGAAATCACCAACGCTTCCTCTACTTTGGCAGCTGGTTGGTATGTCGTTAAAGGTTCCAGTGTTTATGCCTATCAACTCGTTTGCAATGGTGCTGTCAACCTTATCCTTGCCGATGGGGCTAAACTGACGGCAACGGGAGATAATGCCTCTTTTACTCCTGCTATTCAAGTTGCGGGCTCTTCTAACTCCCTCACTATCTATGGTCAAGCTGCTCAAACGGGTCAACTGATTGCCAATGCTGGATCCCATGCTGCTGCTATCGGTGGAGGAATGGGTGTAGCCGGCAATAACATCTATATTTACGGTGGTCAGATTACTGCTAACGGCGGATTATATGCCGAAGGTCTCGGTGGCGGAGAGGGCCAAAACGGTAAGAATATCTATGTATCTACTAATCTCATCGTGAAAGCGAGTGATTGGGAAGAAAATCCAACGACTGTGATTGAGAATAATGGTGGCGACTTAGCAAGTAAATTGGATGATAAACGATATGTAACGGTAGAAACCCCTGCTAAACCTATTTCTACTTCGTACATTGACAAAGACGGTAAATCACAGGAAGTAGAAGCTAATGCCATCATTGCCTCTACAACTACCTTGAGTGAAGGTTGGTATATCGTTACTGATGCGGATTTAAAAACCGGTACACTCGTTTGCAATGGTGCTGTCAACCTTATCCTTGCCGATGGGGCTTCCCTGACTGCAACGGGACAAGATGTTGATGCAGGCATTCAAGTTACGGGCGAAGGCAACTCCCTTACTATCTATGGTCAAGCCGGTCAAACGGGCCATTTAACGGCTATTGGAGGTGATAACTGTGCTGCCGGTATTGGTGGTGGAAATAATAAGGCCGGCTCTAACATCACCATCAATGGCGGTATTGTTTCGGCATCTGGTACTATGGGTTCTGCAGGTATCGGTGGCGGAATTCGTGGTGCCGGCTCTAACATCACCATCAATAGCGGTAAGGTTGAGGCTACCGGTGGAGCATGTGCTGCCGGTATCGGTGGCGGATACCTAGGCACCGGCTCTAACATCACCATCAATGGCGGTATCGTTACAGCAAATGGCGGAGGTGCTTATGATGATAATCAGATACAGATTCCTGCCGGCGATGCTATCGGTAATGGTAGCGAAACAACAACGGCTGCTTCTAATATACTCATCGCTACTTCGCTGGTTGTATTAGCGGACGGCAATGAGCAACCTTCTACCGTGATTACCAACACCGGCGCTGACCTCGCTGCCAGTTTGGCTGGCAAGCGATATGCAACCGTAGGAATTGAGCCGTCCGGATTGGTTGACGTAAACGTAAACGCAAACGTAAACAAGTTCTTCCACAACGGACAACTCATTATCCGCAAAGAGAACAAGACCTTCAACGTGCTTGGTCAGAAACTATAAACCTGTAGCGCCTTCGGCGCGTCCTCTAAACTGTAGGCAGCCGTGCTGCCGTCCTCTAAACTAAAAAAACTACCAATTAGGGACAGACCCTTTTTGGTAGTTTTTCTGTTTTCGTCTTCGTTTTTTGTTTGGCGGAATAACGCGCGCTATCCCTACATTGTTGAATGGTTACTTTATTTCAATAGGCTGTCCCGAGGTTCCTCCGATTTCACCTCCAATCGGCATATAAACCTGTCCTGCGGGCGAAGCGGTTTGTAAGACTTGTGCGTTCATTAGCACACCTTGTTCCTGCGTTGCAGGGATTAAATATTGCTTTTTCATATTGCTTAATGATTTGCACAAATTTGGGTGCAAAGATACTACAAAAATTTGGTATGAGCAAGAATATCATCCAAATTCTCACTACCTTCATCTACAAACCATCTTTTGTCCTTATATACCAAAATAGGTTCTCCCCATTTGTTGACATAATAAGTCTCATATTCTATATAGGTAAATCCGGTCTTTAACCGTTCCTCTTTAAAGAGATATCCATACGCGATTTGTTTACAATCCCCTCCGGATACAAAATAAGGTTCAAGCGGATGATTGGCGACTTTGGTATAAGATGTAAATCGCCAGAAGATATAAGACGAGTCGGTTTGTTGAATATCGTCCTTAACATATCTAAACACACTATCCGTCTGTTGATATTTAACCCAATTTCCACCTCCCCAATTGGCTGTTATCTTACAGGGGTATAGGTTCTTGTCCGTTTGATCTTCATAGAACATCTTGGCGATAGGAGCGGCTACTTGATACATACTATCCGATGAGAGGGGCTCCCAGTTAGCATTATATTTGATGACTTTCTGTTCCGAATCGTTTGTTTTAAGAGATACCTCATAAGCACAGGAATCTA
>JAZQOG010000025.1:0-16762 GCA_045627765.1 Paludibacteraceae bacterium
ATCATATATCAATCCCAATACGGAATGTATAGCTTTGCAAAGTGGCACAATAATGGAAAATTGTTTCAGCGTCAGCGGTGGAGGTCCTAGTGGCTCTCAAGGTGACGCTCATGCCCCGCAACGTGGCGTTGGGAGTCACTATCTATAAATTTAAGCGGCAGTTTTATCTGCTCTATCCAAAAGAGTGTGTGTCATAATAGGCACACCCTCTTTTCGCCTTTTTATTTCACTAATTTTCCTCTCCCATCGCAGCCTCCGGGTTGCGATGGTTGTTTTGTTATAGCACCGCACATCGTGCTCTAACATCGGTAGTAGAACGATAGTAGTCCATACTATGTCCATAGAAATTCAATCTCCGCCTCTACCTTTTTGTTATGTTTCTTCTCCTCACATTGAATGTGTGTCCTGTAACGATGTCTCCTTTCCCGAGATTTTCTAATCTCGGTCTTGAGTACCCTGTCCCTTCTTGGCAAAAGTCTTTTGCCATCTTCAGTAGTCCGCCCTCAATGTCATTGATGCGTCAGCGGGCGGACCCATTTGCCTTCGTCGTCACAACATTGTCACAACATAGTCATAACATTTCCACAACTTTTAAGGCCTATGCAAGACCCCTGTCCGTACTCTTCGCGACGGGAAAAAAAGTAGTATCTTCGGACGCCGCCTGCCGCTGTTGCGGCATTCCCCCGAAAATACGGTCGCACGTTTATTAAAATGAGCAAATACGAGCAAAAAGGCTAACGCCTCTCATTGACTGTTTTTCGGTAGTCTATCGTGAGTAAACTCCCATATTCCACCTAAAAAACACTCAATAATAAAATAAATTTTTTTTTTTTGCTCTAAAATTTGCTCATTCCAAATTTTTGTTGTATCTTTGCACCGATTTTCGACTATCAGCCTCTGACGATCAGGATTAGGGCTTATTATGGAAGCGCCGAACGTAGTGTATGCTATAGCCATTTAACCATTAAAGATTACTGAAATGGATTTATTGAAAATTGCCGAACAGGCATTTGCCGGTGAGAAAAAAGAGTTCCCGGCTTTTGCAGCCGGAGACCAAGTAACGGTTGCTTATCGTATTAAAGAGGGTAACAAGGAGCGTATCCAAGAGTTCCGCGGTGACGTGATCGCCATCAAGGGTTCTGAGGACAAAAAACGTTTCACTGTTCGTAAGATGTCGGGTAACGTAGGCGTAGAGCGTATCTTCCCTATGGATAGTCCTTTCATCGAGAAAATCACCGTCAACAAATACGGTAAAGTACGTCGCGCTAAACTGTATTACCTCCGTCAATTGCGTGGTAAGAGTGCTCGTATTGAAGCGCGTCGCGTAAAGTAATTCCGGCAGCAGCCTGAAGAAAAAAGAGCCACACGGCTCTTTTTTTTTGTGCCCCAAAACCCCGTTTTTGTGGATTTTGATAGAAAAATCACACTTTTATTTGTATATTCAAAATTATTTTAGTAATTTTGTAGGCTCAATTTGTAAACAGTGAAACGCATTCTGTACATATTGTCCCTGATTCTCATCTCCCTACTGCTGTTAGGAGGGGTGGGAGTAGCATTACTTTCCAGTAGCGATTTGCAGACACGCGCAGTGGAGGTTGTCACCACAGAACTGAGTGAGGGCATCCATTCAAACCTACGTGTCGGACGGGTGGATTATCGTTTCCCTGCCACGATTCACATTGAGGATATTTATCTCGAAGACCAACGACAAGACACTCTGCTATATGTTCACGACCTCTATGCTCGGTTGCGTTTTCGGGACTTAATGAACCATCAAGTCACCATCCAAAAAACACGAGTGGATGGGGTCTTCCTCAACTTACATGATAGTAATTATGTCTTCCTACAGCCCTTATTGGTAGCGCAGAATTCGTCGGAACCCTCATTAAAAACGTTTATCACGGCACCTGACATTAAGATCTCCAACACGCGATTAAGGTACGATGACCATTTGGCGAGTGTACAGGAGTTACGTTTGAGACTGAATGCTTTATCGGATGACACGCTTAATGTAGAGTTAGTTGATGCGCAAGCCACATACACTTGCCTACCCTATCTTAAGCAAGGTATCAAGCCCATGCAAATACGCCAACTCCATACCGAACTGTTGGTTAATAAGGAGCGTTTCCGTATTCCCGATCTGCAAGTTCGTTTGCCGCATTCGATAGTGAACATTGACGATATCCTTCTCTCCTTCCCCACGATAGACGAGGAGAACTTGTCTTTAAGTACCTTAGCGCAGATGGCTTCTCAGATACAGCTGCTTGTCAAGTTAGACGATCTCACGTTCTGCCCCATGGATGTAGCGATGTTGGAGCCCTCCTTAGTAAACCTGGACTCCAAATTGCAAGTACAAGCACTGATGAAAGGCTCATTGGATTCGATTGTGTTGGAACGATTGGATATGCACTATAACCGTCAACAAGTGTTAGCAGCGGATGTGGTGGTTCATGGGTTACCGAATATCGACAGCACCTATATCAAAGCCCATTGCCGAGACTTCTTTGTCAATGCAGGAATGGTGCAGGATATCATCTCTGATGTCACCAACACACCCTTTAACTTACCTGCTTCCGTGCATAGTTTAGGAGCCGTCCATTATCGTGGACAGATCAGTGGTTGGGCGCGTTCACTCAAACTGAAAGGTGCTTTCCGCACGGCTTTAGGTTCCATCACCACCGATGGTGACTTGCGATTCGACTCCACCTTCAACGCATTGACCTTCCAAGGAGGCATCAGTACCAAGAGTTTCCGCTTGGGCAAAGTCATCGGGGCTAAGGAGATCGGAAATATCTCGTTTGATGTCCATACCTCGCTACAACTCACCCCCGAGCACCTACAAGCGCAGTTGGCAATGCTCGTTTCTGAGTTAGAATTGTTAGACTATACTTATCGCGATATCCGACTGAACGGAGAAGCAACGAACAACAAGTACACCGGTGCCGTGTCCATCAACGACTCTAACCTCGTATTCGGTAGCCAAGTCTATGCGCAACAAGAGGGCAAACGTTTTATCATCGACTTAGAGATGGGACTGCAAAAGTTCCTACCCGGTGCGCTTCATCTGGGCGAGACTTTCGCTGAGGCTTCCGCAAGGACACACTTAAGGGGACATGCCACATTCACGGACTTTGAGGACCTGAATGCGGAACTTACCATTGACTCGTTGATGTTACGCAATGGCAAGGACTCTATCCGGATGGACGAGTTACACTTCACTCACGAGTCGGGCGAGGGACACTACAAACAGATCAAACTAACTTCGGATTTCTTGGCGGGAGCGGTAATCGGTCAAGTGGAATATCAAACGCTTCTCACCACATTTGAGAAATGGGCAATCCAATATATGCCCCAACTCTTTGCTAAGTCAACCCGCCAACGTATCCTCTCCAAACCATCGAATAATAACTTCCGATTCTACCTCTATGGTCGAGAGCTCAAGCACCTACAACGCGTCCTGCGATTGCCTGTTCGTGTATCCGATTATCCTGTGATGAAAGGTTATTGCAATGAACAAGATAACCACTGGGTTCTACAAGGCTATGTTCCATCCATAGCCTTCGGACGAACAAAAGTGGAGGATATCACGTTTGCCACCGATAACTTAGCAAATCAAGCAAATGCCAATTTCTCGGCTAAGACGGGCAATACCAAACTCATCCTACACTCGTTTGCCGAGGATGACTCTTGCCAAGTGGCTCTGTCTATCAAGAATGTGGATCCCACACGAAAAGACTCCACCAAACGGACTACTAAATCTAAAGACAAGACCCTACTCCAACAGGAGAAGTTCATCGAAGGAGACCTTTTGTTATCCGCTCATTTTGCGCAATACGCAGGATATCCGCTGGTGGATGTCCACCTCTATCCTTCTTATCTGCAATACGGAGATAGTGTTTATCATATTGATGAAGCCCTCCTATCCTACTGCGTGGCGGATACGATGCTCACCGTGGATCATTTCCGCATTGGTACCCAAACGCAGTTTATTGAGGCTAATGGTGTCGGCTCGCCATCTCCCCAAGACGGATTGATGGTTCAATTAGGACAACTGGAAGCAAGTTATTTCATCAACTTCCTCCTGCCCGCTAAGGCCTTAACCGTACAGGGGAAAGTGACGGGTTGGGCAAAAGCCTATTCGATCTTCTCGGCACCCGCTGTGGAGGCAGATGTCGTGTTAAAGGATGCCGGACTCAATGGCTATCCTATTGGGGATGCCGTAGGCAAACTCACTCTCGATGAGAGCAATTATAACATCCTCATTGATGCGGATGTCACCGAAGGCGAGAAGAAAGTGGCGCACATGGATGGCTTAGTGGAGACGATGGGCGAAAAGAAATGGGGATTGGATATCTATCCCGACTCTATCTCGGTGGCGTTCATTAACCACTGGACATCGGGATTCATCACCGACATTGCCGGACGCGCTTTTGGTGAAGTACACGTGTTTGGTCAAGAGAAATGTACTTGGGTAACAGCGAAAGCTTATGCCGATAACGTGGGTCTGACGATTCCGTTTACGGGATGTAGGTATTATGTGTCAGACTCCGTCTTCCTCGATTCTACGGCGGTTATCTTCCCTGCCATGACGCTTCATGACGAAGAAAGAAACGAACTCTATCTGGATGGACGATTGGAACATAATGAGTATTTTGAGGACTTTAAGTTTAACATCTTCGCTCAGCCCAAGAATGCGCTCGTGTTCAACCTGCCCTACAAGCAAGGCGAGATGTTATCGGGTAAAACATACGCAAGCGGGGAAGTGCGAATTGAGGGAGACGAAGAGTTAGTGAACTTAACGGCAAATGCTGTTTCTACGGGAAACTCTAACTTCCGTTTCAATGTGTCCTATGCATCAAGTGCCGGCGAAAACTCGTTTATCTCTTTCTATAACCACAATGATGTCTATCGCTTAGAGGAGGACGACGAGGACGACTTTGGGTCTCTCTTAAACGAGGAGATTAGCCAGACCACTCGGTTCAAGATGGCGCTGAATGTGGAGGTTCAACCTAACCTGCTCTTTGGCTTGGTACTCAACGAGCGTACTGGCGACGAGATCAAAGCGCGTGGAGAGGGTGCTATCACCATCGGTTACGATGACTTAACGGATATCATCTCAATGGTGGGCACTTATACCGTACAGTCGGGAACTATGGGCTTCACCGTAGGAAACATGATCCGTCGCGACTTCACACTCGTCGATGGAGGACAGATCATCTGGTCGGGCGTTCCGGAATTGCCGATGCTCGATGTGACGGCCAATTATACCGTCACCGCTTCCCTCAAAGACCTCTTTGGCTCCGATGTGACTTCCGTGGCGACCTCTCGAACGAATATCCCTGTCACTACCGCCATCAACCTCACGGGAGGACTGGATAACCCGCAGATTCATTTCGCCTTGTCCTTGCCGCAGAGCGAACAAGAGATAGCCGATAAAGTCAAGACGATCATCAACACCGACGAGATGCTGATGCGTCAGGTTATCTACCTACTCGTCTTCAGCCGGTTCTACACGCCCGATTATATGGCTACTACCAACACTATAGGCACCAACGAGATGTATTCGTTAGTATCGTCTACGATCACGGGACAAATCAATAACTGGTTAGGCAAACTCACCAATGTCTTCTCGATGGGCTTCAATGTACGTAAGGACGGACAAGGTGCCGACGCGGCTTACGAGGCAGAGGCTAAGTTCCAACTACAACCTGTTGACCGCTTGGTCATCAATGGCGATATCGGTTATCGGTATAACGACATCACGAACCGTCCGTTCTTCGGCGATGTCGATGTTGAATATATGCTCACCAAGAACGGTAAGTTCCGAATCAAGGGTTATACGCACATGGTCGATAAATACTCCTTGCGTCAAGCCAGCACGATCCAAGGTATCGGTTTCGTCTTCAAACACGACTTCAACTGGCCCAAACCCAAGAAGAAATAAAATGGTAAATAGTAAATTGTCAAATAGTAAACGATTTTATGTTAGTCAAAATTCACGCTGCTGCTGCCGTAGGCATTGATGCCGTACCTGTCACCATTGAGGTGCATGCTACTGCCGGATACGATTTTACGTTAGTTGGTCTCCCCGACGGTGCTGTCAAAGAAGCGCACGAGCGCATCATCGCGGCTCTCATGGTCAATGGCTATGAGTCCCCAAAACGCACCCTCACCATCAATATGTCCCCTGCGGACATTAAGAAAGAGGGCGCAGCCTACGACCTGCCTTTAGCTATCGGTATGCTCGTAGCAGCAGAAGAACTCAAGACGACCAAACTCAAAGACTTAATGATCATGGGCGAGTTGTCACTCGATGGTACCCTTCAACCTATCAAAGGCGTTCTGCCTATGGCGATGTGTGCATTGAAAAAAGGTATCCACACCCTAATCGTACCTGCCGACAATGCCGCCGAAGCCGCTGTCGTACAAGGACTAACCGTCTATGGAATGACCTGCTTACAAGAGGTGATACAGTTCCTCAATAACGAACAAACTTTTGAACCAACGACGATAGATATAGACACCCTCTTCCGCGAAGAGTCCTACCCTACCGACATCGACTTTGCGGACGTTCGTGGACAACAAGCCACCCGCCGCGCCATCGAGATTGCCGCAGCCGGCGGACATAACCTTCTGATGATTGGTCCTCCCGGAGCCGGCAAATCAATGATTGCCAAGCGTATCCCAACGATCCTTCCTCCCCTCACATTGGAGGAGGCTTTAGAGACCACAAAGATCCACTCCGTCACAGGACTGCTCAATAAAAAGAAATCGGCAACGAACACTTCCCTCATCGTTCAACGCCCCTTCCGTTCTCCGCATCATACGATTACCAATGTCGCTTTGGTGGGTGGCGGACAGAACCCTCATCCGGGGGAGATTAGTTTGGCTCATAACGGGGTGCTTTTCCTGGATGAACTGCCTGAATATAATCGTGCGGTCTTAGAAGTGATGAGACAGCCCTTAGAGGATCGAAAAATCACCGTAGCACGTGCCAATGGCACAATAGACTATCCCGCTTCGTTTATGCTCGTTGCCGCAATGAACCCTTGTCCCTGCGGACATTATGGCGAGAATAACCCCGCACACCCGTGTACGTGTACGCCCGCGCAGGTACATAAATATATGAGTAAGATTAGCGGTCCGCTTTTGGATAGGATCGATATCCAGTGCTCTATTCAAGCCGTGCCTTACGACCAACTCAAAGACCAGCAACCCGGCGAGTCCTCTGCCGTCATCCGTGCCCGTGTCCTCAAAGCCAGAAAGATACAATACGAACGCTTCCTGTCCACCTCTCAGCCTCTCAGCCCTTCCGCCTCTCAGACATATTGCAACGCCATGATGTCTCCCTCTCAGGTACGCAAGTATTGCGTCTTGAGCGAGCAATGCGACAAGATGTTAGAAACCGCAATGACGAAGTTAGGATTGAGCGCTCGCGCCTACGATAGGATATTAAAAGTCGCTCGTACGATAGCAGACTTAGACGGCAGTGCCGACATCCAACCCTCGCATATCATGGAAGCCATCTCCTATCGTAGCCTTGATAGGCAGTTATTTTTTTAAGTATGATGAAGAAAGCATTCTTTTTTGATATGGACGGAGTTCTTTTTGACTCCATGCCCAACCACTCGCAAGCTTGGGACGAAGTGATGAGAGAGCACGGACTCGACTTCACCGCTAAAGATTCTTACCAACAAGAAGGTCGGACGGGGCAAGATGTCATCCAATCTGCTATATGGAGAAAAGAACACCGCGTGGCGACAGAGGAAGAGATCTGGACTATCTATCGCGAAAAATCTAACCGCTTTCTGCAATTAGGTGGAGCCGGTCCGATGCGCGGAGTGAAAGAAGTCTTGGACTACCTTGTTTCGCAAGGAAAGATGCTGTTTATCGTGACCGGTTCTGGTCAGCAATCGCTTTTTAACGAGCTCAACGAGGCGTTTCCGAATGTGTTTGCACGAGAAAAGATGGTAACGGCTTTTGACGTTACCAAAGGCAAACCCGATCCTGAGCCCTACTTGAAAGCATGGGAGAAATCGGGTTTAGAGAAGTCTGAGTGTTGCGTGATAGAGAACGCTCCTCTCGGGATACGAGCAGGAAAAGCCGCCGGACTATTCACCATTGGAGTGAATACGGGTCCTTTATCAGACGAGGAACTTTATGATGCCGGAGCCGATGTCGTACTCAAAGACATGGCTGCGTTATTGGCATACCTTATCCAAGTTCACATCTAACTGTGCCACGGAGCTTGCTCCGATGAGTACGGAAGTGACTCCCTCATGTTGTAGGAGCCAACGAAGGGCGTACTGACTCAGCGTTAGTCCTTGTGCCTGTGCCTCCGCATTGAGTTGGCGAGCACGATTGAGGTAGTCCTCCGTTATATCCGCACGATGCAGGAAGACCTCTTTCGTGGCGCGACTACCCTCGGGAATACCATTGAGGTAACGGTCGGTCAGCAGCCCTTGCGCAAGCGGCGAGAAACAGATAAAACCTGTTCCTAATTCGCGAGCGATAGGTAGGTTCTGTTGGAGGGTGTCTTGGAAGAACATATTTGCCTTATACTGTCCGATGAGGCAAGGCACGTGTGCCGCTGCCAGATAGGCGCAGATAGCGCGTTGTTGTTCGGGCGGATAGTTACTGATACCCACATAAAGGGCTTTTCCCGAACGAACGAGTTGGATGAGTGCTTCCGCCGTCTCCTCGATTGGTGTGTTAGGGTCGTATCGGTGGGTATAGAAGATATCCACATAGTCGAGGTGCATCCGCCTGAGGGATTGGTCGCAAGAAGCGATGATATACTTACGAGAGCTCCCATCCCCATAAGGTCCGTCCCACATACGATAGCCGGCTTTGGAGGAGATGATCATCTCATCGCGATGGGCCGCTAAGTCGGACTGAAGGACGCGCCCGAAATTCAATTCCGCAGACCCGGGTTCGGGTCCATAGTTATTAGCAAGGTCAAAATGAGTGATACCCCTCTCCCACGCGTGGAGAAGGATATCACGGGCATTATCATAGTTATCGACAGAGCCGAAATTATGCCATAGTCCGAGGGAGATCTCGGGAAGATACAGGCCGGAATGGCCACAAAGGCGGTAGTTCATTAACCGTTGACTTTAGCCATGTGAGCGATGAGGTCGAGCACTTTGTTGGAGTAACCGATCTCGTTATCGTACCAGCTAACCACCTTAACGAAGGTGTCAGTCAGTGCGATACCGGCCTTAGCATCGAAGATAGAGGTAAGGGTGCAACCCAAGAAGTCGCTACTTACAACAGCGTCTTCGGTATAGCCGAGGATACCTTTGAGTTCGCCTTCAGAAGCTTTCTTCATTGCAGCGCAGATCTCGTCGTATTTAGCAGGTTTCTTCAAGTTAACGGTAAGGTCAACAACGCTAACGTCCAAAGTAGGAACGCGCATAGACATACCGGTCAATTTGCCGTTGAGCTCAGGAATAACCTTACCTACAGCCTTAGCAGCACCGGTGGAGCTGGGGATGATGTTTCCGCTAGCAGCGCGGCCACCGCGCCAGTCTTTCATCGAAGGACCATCAACGGTCTTTTGAGTAGCGGTAGTGGAGTGAACGGTAGTCATCAAACCGTCAGCGATACCGAAGTTATCGTTGAGCACTTTAGCGATAGGAGCCAAGCAGTTAGTGGTGCAAGAAGCGTTGGAAACGAATTGGGTTCCCTTAACGTAGGTCTTCTCGTTTACACCGCAAACGAACATAGGAGTGTCGTCCTTAGAAGGAGCGGACATAACCACATATTTAGCACCGGCTTGGATATGAGCTTGCGCTTTCTCTTTGGTGAGGAACAGACCGGTAGATTCAACCACGTACTCAGCGCCTACTTCGTTCCAAGCGAGGTCTGCAGGGTTCTTGCAAGCGGTCACGCGGATGGTCTTACCGTTGATGATGAGTTTACCACCGTTAACGTTACCTTCAGCGTCTTTGAAGTCCTCAGCTTCGATAGTGCCTTCGAACTGACCGTGCATCGTGTCGTATTTGAGCATATAAGCCAGATACGTTGCAGGGCAAAGGTCATTAATACCTACGATTTCAATGTCATTGCGGTTTTGCGCAGCGCGGAAAACGAAACGTCCAATACGGCCAAAACCATTGATACCAACTTTAGTCATAATTGTAAAATTTAATGGGTTAATTTATCTTGTATAGTGAGTTTTGCTTTTGCGAATGCAAAATTACAGAAAAATTTTCATATACGAAAGAGGAACGGCAATTTTTTTGTGATTTTTTTGCGTTTTGCTATATTTTGTTTGCATTTTTGGGGTAATATCGCTCCCTCTTGATTATTCTTCGCGTCGCGAGTACCTGTCTTTTAGCCTTCAACTACGGCAGTCGAACGGCAATCGAACGGCAATGGAACGGCAGTCGGGCGCAAATGCGGCGAAAATCGGGCGGCAGTCAAACGACAATCACAAGGGCTTTTGTAAACCTTTTACAATACTATTACGGTACTATAACAAAAACAACCATCGCAACCCGGAGGCTGCGATGGAAGTGTTTATATGATTAACTTTAAAAGTTAATCATATAGGAATATTTATCTTATCTCTTGACCGAGAACGGAGAAGTTCTTGTTCTCCTTGCGGAAGATCACTTGACCATTGGTCATCACCTTCGTGGCCTTAACGGCAGCGCGCATTTGAGGCAGAGCGGTATCATTTAATTTGAACTTACCGTCATACCAATTGCCCTCCTTGTCCGGTTTGGTTCCGGTCCAGTTGTCAGGCAAAGTCAAGAGAACGGGAGTTTCTTCTCCAACTCCGAGAAAAGCACATTCACCGATAGCATTTTGGCAAGCATTACTCAGGAATGTAACAGAAATTAAACCGGAGCAATACATGAAAGCACCCGATTCAATCGTCGTTACACTTGCGGGAATAGTAACGGATTGTAAAGTGTCGCAGGCATAAAAAGCGTCTTCTCCAATCGTCGTTAAGCCTTCTGATAAGGTGACAGATAGCAAAGAGTCGCAATTATTGAAAGCTTGATTTCCAATAGTCGTAACACTTTCGGGAAGGGTGACGGATGTAAGAATGGTGCGATTGAAAGCCCTATATCCAATAATAGCCACTTCACCGTCAAGAGTGATGGTTCCGACACCTTGGTCAAATGTGTGAGTGACCGTCAGTTGGGTGCTATCTGCCGCATAGAAAGCATTGAGGTATAGACCAGTAGACCCTTCTGATGTTGTTTCCTCCAATTTCTCGGTCGCCGTGTAAGTGATGACGGATGTTTTAGCAAACATACTTGCGCTCATCAGTAGCGCAGTAGCAAATAAGAAAATCTTTTTCATAAGCTTTAAAATTTAATTGTTAATAATTAGTTGTTAGTTATTAGTCTTTAGTTTTAGACTAGTAAAACGAATTTGCGGTACAAAGGTACGGAAATTTTTTGACATACGCAAATAAAAAGTGATTTTTTTTATTTTTCGTGCTCCTGTGAGGCTGTCTTTTAGCCTTCAGCAACGGCAGTCAAACGACAATCACAAGGGCTTTTGTAAACCTTTTGCTATACTATACCCGTCCTGTGCCGCGAGCCTTCGCGAGCGGTGTACCGCTCCCTTTGGTCGCTTTGTTATGTCCTTTCTGCGTGCATTGTATGCGCGCTTCCTTTATCCGGTCTAGCGCAGCGTTCCGGGCTATCCGGATTTTCCTGCACACAAAAAAACCGCTCCGAGTGATGCTCGAAGCGGTTCGTGTATTTAGACAATTAACTTGTACGGGGAATTACTGGCAGACCGGGCGCACGGATTGCCCGATGTAGCGATCGGCGTCTAACCGAGACACGGGAGTCCAACCCACGTCTTCGGTCGGACTAATGAAGAGGTAAAACGCCTGATCCGAGTAATCCTCGTTGAGCGAAGAGGACCAGTAGTCACCTAAAAAATTATCGTTGGAAAGCTGCGATTCGCCCCGACTGCCGGAAGCGGGCAAAAAGATGGAGTTGTCGTTGTACTTGCTTGTGACAAGATGACCATTCACTCCTGTATTATTGTAGTCCTCTTTCCATTCCCAAGTGCAGTTATCCGTGTTAATCAATTCTTCAATCTCTATAGCAGTCGGCATGCGCCAATTGCCTCCCCAATTAACATGGGCTGCATCGTCTTCCGGTTCAAGAGTAGCCTTATTATCCACATTCCCGTGTACATAGTGTACAGAGGTAATGATCCACCTAACGAAATACTTTGTTAGAGTGATGTCCTTAGGATCTTTCGTATAATTGCACCATTTGTACGTATTCCAATGATAAGACTCTTTGGGACTTGTTTCTCCCCAAGCGAAATAGTCGCCATAGCCTTCGGGCGTGGTAGCTCCTAAATTGCAGGTAGCCCATTTGAGACCGCTGGGTAAGCCAAGGTCAACATAAGTAGGAACAAAGGGCTCTGCCACCTCTTTTGCAGGCATATTCAAGCACTCGCCGGCGGTAAAGTTACTTTCAGCAGAGGTAGCAAAGGAGCAAATCTCAGCAGGAGTAGCGGCATTGTCATATACCTCTACCTCAAACTTATACTCACCCGCAAGAACGACCATGTAGAAAGGAGTAGCCTCTGCCGAAGTAGTACCAATCGTTTTACCATCGGTGCAAGTTAGGGTATAGGATACGGCAGGTTCAGCGGTCGTGTTGGTGAGCACAATCTTGCCTACTGTCTTGTCTGTGCCAAAGAGGTTGAGTTGCACCATTGCATATTGAGCAGAGAGGGTAGCAGATTCACCTAATGTGCAACCCTTTTTCTTAAAGAGCATCTTATCAGCAGGGATAGGTTCAGTAGACGTATAAACCTGTGCGGTCAAGTCGGGTTCCGTTATCGGGTACTGAATACCAAACGTGCTGCTGGCAGCGGGCATCTCACCTGCGAACTCACCGGAATTTGTGCCTGCACCCGTAGTCAGGGTAAACACAGCGGTTTTGTCATCCACCTTCACCAAGATTTGGTCACCCTCTTCCCAAGTGAAGTTGATTTGTGTTCCGGCATCCACACCTGCTACTTTGTTAGGACCTTGTTGAGCACCGGTACCAACGGTCAGGGTTACTTTTTGTCCTTTCTCAAAGGGAGTTCCTTCGGGAGCGTTCTCAACAATGTTATCGTTCTTGTTGCAGCCTACGAGTACTAACAGCGCAGCTGCGAAATACATTAATTTCTTCATAATAGATAAATACTTAATGATGATTGATTACCATGCTCCATCGGTTTTTTCAACGGATTCTAAACTTGCAACGGGTGAATATCCCGGACCAGGAGCACTAGCGCAGACAATGCTGCTGTTGATGACTTGGAGAAGCGTCGTCTGAGGTTGATTGTAATGTTTCATTGTTATAATTTTTTTGACAAAAGAGTAAGGACAAAAGACAAAAGACTATCTTGTATTGTCTGCATATGGCAAGTCTGTAGTATATGGTCTTTGCTCCTTGTTCCTTATTCTTTGTTCTTGTTGTTAATAATTATTGTTATTTTATAACTTGCTGTATATCAACAATTTATCACCCCCCCCCCATTGGTTTTGGGAAAGAGGGTTAATATGATTCAAAAAGTAATTTCGGCTGCAAAGGTACAAAAAATATTTGAAACTACCAAATAAAAATACACTTTTCTGACAAATTGATACAGAAAAGTGTGAGCGATGGGTATTGGCCACTACAATGATTGCAAACAATGGCGGAGACTGTCGGTCCAATAGGGGATGGCGATACCGAAGGTCGATTTGATCTTAGCCTTATCCAAAACACTATAATGCGGACGAGGGGTACGATACTGGTACTCGGACGAGAGGATCGGCGTCACCTTACACTCCACACCGGCTTGACGAAGGATCTCCACCGTAAAGTCGTACCACGAGCAAACGCCCTCGTTTGTGAAATGGTAGATACCTTTATGCCACTCTT
Organism: Paludibacteraceae bacterium; assembly: GCA_045627765.1. Lineage (GTDB taxonomy): Bacteria > Bacteroidota > Bacteroidia > Bacteroidales > Paludibacteraceae > Colicola. The sequence continues at coordinate 13,908 of JAZQOG010000025.1, forward strand.
TCGCCTCAATCACCGCATAGATAGCCGCAGCGAGGTCAAGGGCGTATGTGGGCGAACCGACTTGGTCATAAACCACTTTCAGCTCGTCACGCTCCTTACCCAAACGCAGCATCGTCTTTACGAAGTTATTACCAAAAGGCGAATAGAGCCAAGCGGTACGAAGGATAACTGCATCGGGGTTGACAGCGAGCAGACGCTGTTCGCCCTCGTATTTCGTGCGACCGTAGGCGGTCTTGGGATCCACCGGATCATCCTCTTTGCCCGGCACACAACCGTCTCCGGCAAAGACATAGTCCGTCGATATATGTATCACCTTACACCCGAGCGAACCGAGGTTCTCTACCGCTTGGGCATTGATAAGACGAGCCGTTGGTTCATCCTCTTCTGCCTTATCGACGTTCGTATAAGCCGCACAGTTGACGATGAGGTCAATCTTATGGGCACTGACGAAAGCCTGAAGGGCAGCGAGGTCGGTGATGTCGAGAATGTAGGGAGTAGAGGAGGAGGGGAGTAGAGGAGTAGGGTTTATGATATCGGAAAAGAAATACGTATGGTTGGGGTGTTGCGCACTGAGGATGCGCATTTCGTTGCCTAATTGGCCATTGGCGCCTGTGATGAGAATATTCATGGAATGATGAATTGATGAAATGATGAAATGATGGATTGTTTTTTGTAGTCCCACCGAGAATCGAACTCGGATCTAAGGTTTAGGAAACCCGTATTCTATCCATTGAACTATGGGACCGAGCAGCGCCGAAGCACTATTGAAGATTGACTATTGAAGATTGAAGATTAAAATATGATAGGTAAATCTTTGAATAAAGGATGTTTTTTATCTTTATCACTGAGGATGCGTTCCGCTTCGGGAACACGCCAGTCGATATTCAAATCGGGATCACTCAAGAGCAGTCCACCATCGGCTTCGGGGTGGTAGAGGTTGTCGCACTTATACGTAAAAGTAGCCGTATCGCTCAACACCGAGAAACCGTGTGCAAAACCGCGAGGGATAAAGAACTGGCGATGATTCTCTCCCGTGAGTTCAACCGCATACCACTGCCCAAACGTCTTACTCTCGTGGCGGAGGTCAACGGCAACGTCCAGCACCTTACCTTGGGTGCAGCACACGAGCTTAGCCTGCGTAAACGGTGGACGTTGGAAATGCAGTCCACGCACCACGCCGTATGACGAACAGGACTGGTTGTCCTGCACGAACTCGGCGGTGATACCGGCATCGAAATAACGCTGACGGTTGTAGGTCTCAACAAAGTATCCACGAGCATCGCGGAAGACTTGCGGCTCAATGACGAGCAGACCTTCTATGGGAGTTTGAATTATGTTCATTGTTTAACAAGTTTAGCAGGTTTAACGGGTTTAGTTATTTTCTGCCGAAGTCGGCGGGGATTTCGCCCCAATGGTCAGTGTCCCATTTGCGGATGTCGGTGGTCCAAGTATTCTCTCGAAGCCACTTTTCCGCAGTGCGGATCATCAGCAGGAGTTCGGCGTTGTTGTTATTAAAATCAAGTTTAGTATTCGCTTTTTTCTTTCTCACCCACGCGAGGGCAGTAACGCTATCGGTATAGAGCACCCATGGGAGGTTATATTTCTTTAAGTAAGCCAGTCCCAGCACGAGTGCGAGGAACTCGCCTATGTTATTCGTTCCCTGTTGGAAGGGACCGCGACGGAAGACCTCGGTGCCCGTGTCCGCAATGACACCGCGAAACTCCAATACCCCCGGGTTGCCGCTGCAAGCAGCATCCACAGCGAGGGCCGGAAAAGTGGGTTGCGTTGTCATAGTTTACAATTTAAATTTCTACCCCCTCAATAGCAATATTTCGTAAAAGAGCAGGATTCTTAATACGATGGATAGCATTTAAATCCACTCTATAAGGTAAGTATAAATCATCGATTTGCATATCTAATGTTGCCAAATCTGGCAAAGACAAAGAAGGACCAACTAAGGCAATATCAATATCTGAATAAGGCTTATTCGTACCACGAGCACGCGAGCCATAAAGGATGACTTTTTCTACACCCTTATGTGCTAAGAGTAATGCCCTAAGCTTACTAAACTCTATATCTGTTAAACCAAACATTTATTCAAATAAATCTTTAGGTTTTGAGGTTATTTTCTTCGCTATCACTTGTTCAAATGCCAACAACACATGATAATATGAATTAACTATCTTATCTATTGTTTCGCTAGCCAATAACTCATCATAATCATGGCTCGTTTCATTACGACTGCGCAACATATCAAACCACACTTGTCCGTCTTCCGCAAGATGATTATTACAAGCCCAACGGATAGCATCACGCGAACCTGTTATGCCTAATTCGCCTTGATATTCGGCATAACTTTTCATTAACTTCCAAGCTAACTCGTGTGTAAATTCAAAACGCTGAATTATGGAGTCTTGTTCAAACTCATTCAAAGGACGTTTTCTACTCTCGTTTACAATTATAGTTAACCGACCAAGCGCTTTTTTGTAACTCTCATAGCGCTGTTCCCAACGAGGATATATGTTATGCTTGTCCATTTGTGTTATTTTTTTTACTATCCACACATTTTGCGCTGCAAAGGTACGACTTTTTTTTTATATATGCAAATATTTTTTAATTTTGCAACCTAAAAATAGCGAGTTGAGCCATAAAAGGCGAAACGAGCGCGATATGGTTACAAATAAAGACACAAATAAAAAGAGAGTGTGCCTATTGTGATATGACCCCAAAAAGTTAGACGGATTAATATTAACTAACTTTATTTAGATAATGAGTTCGGTATTGTGCCGGACTCATTTTTAATCTGAGTTTGATACGTTCGTTATTATAATACTTAATGTATCGTTGTAGTTCTA
>JAZQOG010000026.1:0-20285 GCA_045627765.1 Paludibacteraceae bacterium
CCGGTCTTACGACCGTCATAGCTAAATGGCTCAATATAATTTGCTGCCCACCCTTGATTCACTCCAATGACGCTGAGCAGGACGACAAGGAGCGTTTGTAAGAAATTTTTTCTCATAATAATTTTGTTTTAAAGCCTACCCCCGTTCCTCCCGCAGGGAAGGGGGATTGGCAAGTTAATAAATTGGGTTGATTGTTTTGTTTGTTTTTGTTTGGTTGTTATATGTTATTTTGTAACTTACTGTATATCAACAATTTACCCCCCCCCCCAGTTAGCCTGAGGGAGGGCAAATTATGCCTAATTTCTATGTTCTCGTAACTACACTTGTCACGAATTCGGGTGCAAAGGTACAACAAAAATTTGGAATGAGCAAATGTTTTTGCATTTTTTAGGCAAAAAAATGTAATTTAACAACAAAAAGGACTAAAAAAATCTACGATAGCTCGCTATCTGTAATTTTTGGAGGACTTTTGGTTGTAGGGCAAAGCCCTGCCTAAAAAACGCAAATTTTTGCTCATTTTAATAAATACGCGACCGTACATTCGAGGTGGGCGAGCGCAGCGAGGTCGGTGTCCTCGAAGTACAACATTTTTCTGATATATGCAAATAAAAATGCACTTTTGTCACAAAAAAAATGCATTTTACCTACAAAAAAAAGCGGCATCGCTGCCGCTTTTCTTATTGTAGATAACAATCTTATCCCGATGAATTAGAACTGATAAGCAAAGCCAAAGCCAAGTTGACTTCCACCACCATTCATTACGTTCAAACCAAATTCACAGGACCTCTCGACACCATTCAAACCGATTCCTAAGAATCCGCAGGAGGCAATCAGCACCCAATGCTCTTTTGGACTGTAAGTAACGACAGGGAAGAAGTTAAAACCCCAAGTAACCAGCATGCCGGACGAAGCTACATCTACCAGACCTCCAACACGAGCAAGACCTTCGATTCCTACTCTCCAGTTGTTACGATTGAAGAAATAATAACGTGCATAAGGCTCAATCGCCCAGTTGAACGATTTAGTCGTCTGTGTCGAAGGCATAACCGTCATAAGTTCTTCGTTAAAGGCATATGACTCACTTGCATATATACCACCACCAAGGAGAAGACTTGCACCTGCTTCCCAGTGCTCATTGAAGGAATAACCAAAAGTTGGTGTCACATTCATTTCAAAGCGAGTCTGTCCATTACCGGCTGCCAATCCTAAAGAACCACCAATCAAAAATTGGGCATTAACAGCTACAGCAGACATAGCTACCATAGCAAGAGATAAAATAATCTTTTTCATTGTTATAAAAATTAGTGTTTGTTAATTATCTTATTCGTGGTGTTCGTGACGCTCTGGACGGGGACCACGACGCTCCGGTCTTGGACCACGGTCACCGCGAGGCTCACGAGCCGGACGCTCGGGCTCTACATAACCTTCGGGTTTCTCTTTCAATGCGCGGGCACTGAGACGGAACTTACCGGTCTTAGGATCGATCTCAAGGAGTTTAATCATAATCTTATCACCCTCCTTGATACCGGTCTCTTCCATTGTCTCGTAACGTTTCCAGTCAATCTCGGAGATGTGGAGCAGACCTTCCTTACCCGGCATAAACTCTACGAAGCAGCCGTAAGGCATAATTGACTTCACGGTAGCTTGGTAGCTCTCCCCTACTTCGGGAATAGCCACGATAGCTTTGATCTTCGCAATCGCAGCAGCCATCTGTTCGCCGTTGTTCGAAGCCACTTCAACCTTACCGCCTTTCTCGTCCTCGTCAATCGAAACGACAGCACCGGTCTCAGCTTGGATGCCTTGGATAATCTTTCCGCCGGGGCCAATGACAGCACCGATCATATCCTTCGGGATATAGAACGAAGTGATACGCGGAGCGTGAGGCTTGAGGTCAGCACGCGGTTCGGGCATGCACTCAACGAGTTTGTCGAGGATAAACATACGGGCTTGGTGAGCTTGCTCAAGAGCATTCTCCAAGCACTCGTAACTCAGACCATCGACTTTGATATCCATCTGGCAAGCGGTCAAACCATCACGTGTACCGGTGGTCTTGAAGTCCATATCACCAAGGTGATCCTCGTCACCAAGGATATCGGAAAGAATCTTATAGTTGAGTTTATCGTTAACCAGTTCGGAGATCATTCCCATCGCAATACCGCTAACAGGTTTTTTAATAGGAACACCTGCGTCCATGAGTGCGAGCGTGCCTGCGCACACGGTAGCCATAGACGACGAGCCGTTAGACTCGAGGATATCGCTCACCAGACGAACGCTGTAAGGGAAGTCCTCGGGAATCATGTTCTTAAGGGCACGGCAAGCGAGGTTACCGTGACCAATCTCACGACGACCTACACCGCGTTGAGCTTTGGCTTCACCCGTTGCAAACGGCGGGAAGTTATAGTGCAGTAAGAATTTCTCTGTACCTTGGATAAGGGCTTCGTCGACCAGTTTCTCGTCTTTGCTTGTACCGAGGGTACAGGTAGAGAGCGACTGTGTCTCACCGCGAGTGAAGATACTCGATCCGTGAGGGCCGGGCAGGTAGCCTACCTCGCACCAGATAGGACGGATATCCGTAGTCTTACGACCATCGAGACGTTTGCCTTCGTCCAGCACGGCGCGACGCATAGCCTCTTTCTCTACATCGTGGTAGTAACGATCGACCATGGCGGCTATCTCGTCAACCTCTACACCGATAGCCTCGGCGCGAGCTTGCATATAATCGGCTTTCTCAGTCTTGAAGTCTTCGCAAATCTGCGAGAACATCGCCTCACGGTGATGTTTGTCGGTATCGGACGAAGTGGCTTGTGCGTAAGCGCGAGCATAACTGAAGTCGTGAACGGCTTGTTTGAGTTCGTCGTCGTTGACCTCGTGGCAATATTCGCGTTTAGCCTCTTTGCCATAAGCCTTCATCATCTCGTCAATAGCAAGGCATTGCGGTTTGATAGCCTCGTGAGCCGCGCGGATAGCCTCAAGCATCACACTCTCCGGCACTTCCTTCATCTCACCTTCAACCATCATGATGTTATCGTACGTAGCAGCGACCATCAGTTCGAGGTCGGCTTGTTCGCATTGCTCGAAGGTGGGGTTGATGACCATCTCACCATTGACGCGAGCTACGCGCACTTCGGATACGGGACCTTCGAAAGGTATATCGGAGCAAGCGAGCGCTGCACCGGCAGCCAGACCGGCGATAGACTCCGGCATGTCAATGCCGTCAGCGGAATAGAGGGTAACGTTAACAAACGTCTCTGCGTGATAATTCGCGGGGAAGAGAGGACGCAAGGCGCGGTCAATAAGACGGGCTATAAGAATCTCGTAGTCGGAGGCTTTACCCTCGCGACGAGTGAAACCGCCGGGGAAACGACCCGCACTGGCGTATTTTTCTTTGTACTCAACGGTAAGAGGCATAAAGTCTGTACCGGGTACAGCGTCTTTCGCGCTGCAAACTGTGGCAAGAATCATCGTGTTGCCGATCGTAGCCATTACGGCACCGTCGGCTTGTTTAGCGAGCTTGCCGGTTTCGAGTTTAATAACTCGACCATCAGGAAGTTTGACTTCCTTTGTAATGATATTCATAATGTTTTAATCGTTTAACGGGTGTCCTTTACACCCAAAAAAGTTTTAGACCACAATTGTCGGTGCAAAGGTACAACAAAAATTTGGAATGAGCAAATTTTTTGGGCATAAAATTGATTTTTTAATCAATAATAGTACTTTTGAGATATATTTTGGCTGCTTGCAGCCGCTCCTTAGGCATTATACTCCTCCAACGCCTTGCGCAGCACCACCATTGCCTTTGCCAGCTCCTCTTTCTTCAGCACGTATGCCATTCTCACTTGCGTCTTCCCATCCTCCGGATTGGTATAGAACCCGGCTCCGGGTGCCATCATCACGGTCTGTCCTTCGTAACTAAAGTCTGTCAAGCACCATTGGCAGAACTTCTCTGCGTCATCCACCGGTAGGTTTACCATCACATAAAAGGCTCCCATAGGTGTCGGAGCAAACACACCGGGTATCTGGTTGAGTTGGTCGATAAGGTAGTTCCTTCGTTGTAGGTACTCATCGTAGGTCTCTTCCATATACTCTTCCGGTGTGCTTAAGCTTGCCTCGGCAATCACTTGTCCGAACAATGGGGGCGAGAGTCGTGCCTGACAGAATTTCATCACGGCTTGTCGCACTTGTTTGTTCTTTGTTATCAGGGCGCCGATACGGATGCCGCACTCGCTATAGCGTTTGCTCACGCTATCTACGAGGATTACATTCTCCTCGATGCCTTCTAAGTGGCACGCACTGATATACGGTCGTTTTGTATAGATAAACTCGCGATATACTTCGTCGGAGAACAGGTACAGGTTATATTTCTGCACGAGGTCGCGTATCTGCCGCATCTCTTGTTTGGTGTAGAGGTACCCTGTCGGGTTGTTTGGGTTGCAGATAAGGATCGCTTTTGTCTTGGGTGTGATAAGTTTCTCGAACTCTTCTACGGGGGGTAGCTTGAACCCATCTTCGATATGGGTCTTCACGGATTTCACCACGGCTCCGCAACTGATGGCGAATGCCATATAGTTAGCGTAGCTGGGGTCGGTAACCAGTATCTCGTCGCCCGGGTCAAGACACGCCATATACGCGAACATGATTGCTTCTGATCCGCCGGAGGTGATGATGATCTCGTCCGGACTGAGGTCGATGCCGTAGTTCGCGTAGTAGCTCACCATTTTTGTGCGTAGGGACTTCAGTCCTTGGCTGGGAGAGTAGTCCATCACGGTAGGGGTGAATTTCTGCACCGCTTCTAGAGCGCATGTAGGTGTAGCTATATCGGGTTGTCCGATATTGAGGTGATATACTTTGATGCCATTCAGTTTAGCGGCATCCGCATATTTCGCCAATTTACGTATTGGCGAGTACGGCATATTCTGTGCTCTTTGAGATATTTCCATATAGGTTTACAAAAAATTGTACGATTACTGTTCACTTACCATCCATGTGAGTGGTAAATTTTTATAATTAAATAATTTAATATCCCCTACTCCATTCTCATATTCACCCGTATATATCACATTTTTGCTACGAATCGGAGTATGTATCCAAGTAGCTATGGCAAGCAAGGTCTTGGCAAACGATGTATTATATGTCATGGCAGATTTAACCTCAATTGCTATTAATTCGCCATTCTCTCGAAGGAGGATATCCACTTCATGTTGCTTAGCATCGCGATAAAAAAACACGCCATCATCCAATCCCTTATTATAGCGATATTTAAGGATTTCAGACACTATTAAGTTCTCAAATAAAGCGCCACGCATTTTGTCTCGTTCTAATTGCGAAGCGGACTCTATGTTCAACAAATAGCAAGCAAGACCGGTGTCATAGAAATACAATTTGGGGCTTTTAACCAAACGCTTGGATATATTTTCATAATATGGAGGAAGCAAAGCAATAATATAGGATGCTTGCAGCACGCTCAACCAATGCGTAATCGTTTTGCTATCTACACCTACTTCTGTAGCCAATTCGGATGCATTAAACAGCGAACCTATACGAGCCGCACAAAGTTTAAGAAAGCGCATAAACTGCATTTGGTCTTTGACATGTAGCAAATCGCGTACGTCTTTTTCCAAATAGGTTCTCACATACGAAGGATAGAAGAACTTTGCCTTATTTTTCTCCGCACAGATAGCAGGGTACAATCCCTCGAAAAGAAGATTATCGACCCCCATTTTCTGCACCATCGTTGGGACTTCAGTCATAGACATTGGTAATAACTCAAATACACCCGCTCGACCTGCCAACGACTCACTCATAGTGCGGAGCAACTCAAAATTGGCAGAACCTGTGAGAGCAAATTTCCTATTTGAATCATTATCCACCAGCACTTGGATGTATTCCAATAAACGCGGAGCTTTTTGCACTTCATCAATAATCATACCATTAGATGTCTGCGATAGGAACGCGACAGGATCTGATTGAGCAAACTCCAATACATTCAAATCTTTGAGGCTTACCCATTGGTAGGTTGGGAAGATATGCCTCAATAATGTGCTTTTCCCAGATTGTCTAGGCCCGGTAATTGCAATAACTGGGAAATAAGATGCTGCTTCTTGAATAGTTGATTCAATAGCACGAGGTATATAATTTTTCTCCATAATTTAGTACAAATTCGGAATTCAACTCCTAATTTTCGCCGCAAAGGTACAAAAAATATTTGATTTGGCAAAATAATTTGCTAATAATAATGCATTTTTATATATTTTTTAGTTAATTCCGGTAATTTCTCCTAAATTACTTAAACTTTTTCCAAAACTCTTCGTTTGCGTTCTTTGCCTCCTTGGCAGACGCAGGGTAGTGCTCGATGAACCAGGTGAAGAACGCCGTGACATCGATTTTATCCGCCAGCATCCGCTGCCGCCGGGCTTGGAATTCCGATTTGAGCCCCATAACCCCATCAAATGAGCCCCGTACACCCCCCAAATGAGCCCCGTCAAATCCTCCTGCCTTTCCGCCTATCAGCCCTAGCAACTCTTGGATTTTTGAATACAACTTTTCGGGTTCGTGGGAAGAGATGCCGTAGGTGAGACCATAGACGTGTTCGAGTTCCTCCATGACGCCGATTTTCTTTTTTCCGACGAAGTCGTTGAATCTCAGGCTTGGTACTCCGAGCATAGCGGCTTCGACAGCCATGGATTGGCTGTCGCCGATGTAGAGTGTAGCGTAAGCCATAACGTGGTGGATGTCGAGTGGATTGATATGGAGTCGATATTGTTCGAATTGCGGTTCCAGTTCGCGTTCGGAGGTGATATATATCTGCCCGTGGGGTGATAGCAGGTCGATGATATGTTGTGCCACTTCGGTCGATATGCCTTGAACCCCTGTGTCGTGGTGGGCGTTGAGTTTCGCAAACCGGATGAGGAAATACGGTTTCTTGGGGTCAATATGATATTGCTTCAGTACCTCGGCATTGGGTGTAAACCGCTTGGGGTGGAGATACGCCAACTTCTGGAATCCGGGGTAGTGAACAGCGATTGATTCTTGCTTACCATTATTGCAAGACATTGGTGACAATAAGCACTTCATGAAAGGTCCTGCAATTTTACCGAATAAGGGTACGATAGCCGCATCATCTTCGCCGGTATTGATGGAAGGAATACGCAATAGCCACCCCACATGTGCTACTTCAGGAGTAGAACCTGTAATCAATTGTATATGGTGCTTTATGCAGAAGCGGGCGATGCGTAGGTCTCTCATTATCATATCCCATAGCACGCCCATTTTACTTCCCCTATGCGCATGCGCATTCACATTATAATAAGGCAGTTGTGCTTCCTTACATAGATCTTCGAGGATATCCTTTGTCTTGATTAAGACGAACACTTTGTGTCCATCTTGAATCAATGTTTGCGCTACATTTTTATAGAAGTGAAAATGCGCAGGATGACTGAGTTGAATTAATATATTCATTTTTTATCATTTACATTTTATCACAACCGCTCCCCAGCTCAATCCCACACCAAAGCCGGCAAGCAGTATATTACCTTGTAACCTATTCTCTTTCCGTGCCTCGCAAAGAGCGATTGGAATGGTAGAGGACACCGTATTACCCACATGCTCCATAAAGATATAGAAATGCTCTTTATCTATGCCAAGCAGTTTGCGCAGGTAATTAATCATATACTTATTCGCTTGGTGGAAAACAAAGAGGTTGATGTCTTCTTGTTTCAAACCATTTTTAGCGAGCACTTCTTCTACCATCGTAGGAACCACATCTGAGGAGAAGTCGAATATCGCTTTGCCATCCATATAGAGCGGTTTATTTTTGGAAGCAATCAAATATTCAGCTCCGCTGCCATCGGTACCGACTACACTCTCGCCAATCTCAGCAAAGCCACTCGTACTTACAAGCGTAGCGCTCGCCCCATCACCGAAGATAGTACGATTACCTTTATCATCCTCGGCAAGATACTTGGTATATTGCTCCGCCGTAATGAGCAGCACATTCTTCGCTGTATTGGATACAATCAGTCCTTTTGCAAGAGCAAGACCATACTCATATCCCGAGCAACCGAGGTTGAAGTCAAGCGCTCCACAATGGGTAGATAATCCTAAACGGCTTTGTACCAAGCAAGCAGAAGAAGGCAGATAATATTCCGGACTTTGCGTACATAGTAGCACAAAGTCCACATCCTCGCGCTTAGCCACACCTTGTGCAAAGAGGTTCTCCGCTGCACATACTGCCATATCCGTTACGGTTTCGTTCGGTGCTGCGATATGTCGCTCGGTGATACCCAATTTATCAGCCACTTTTTCTGCGGTCCATTCGGGAAACATCTCTGCCAACTGATCGTTGGTAAGTACTTGTTCGGGGAGATAATAAGCAATATCTTGTATATAAGCTTTCATGCTTACTTTTTCGATTGAATCAAGTTGAATACATCTTGTACCGTCTCGCAAGCTCTCAACTCTGCGGGACTGATTTTAACGCCATACTTTTTTACAATCATGTTTAGTACAGCAAAACCGGTAAGGCTACCCCACTCCTCTAAATCGTGGAAACGCGTTTCAGCATTGAACACGGACAGCTCCGTATCATCAAATTGATCTGCAAATTGTTTAATAAATTCTTCCATATCTTTATTTTTATTTAATTCATTAACGCAGAGTATTCTGCAACTACTTTACACGGATTACCTTTTACCATCGTGTAATCATCTACATTTTTCTCCACTACACTACCTGCACTCACAACAGCATATTTTCCGACACTAACACCGGGTAATATCGTACTGCGGACAGCCACTATCGCACCCTCTTTTATCAACACAGGAGCAATGCGAGCCTCAAACACCGGAGCATAGTGCTCTAATGGATCAAAGTGGGTCAAAATCATAGAACCCGCATTGATACTCGCTTTATCCTCTATATAGATATACTCAGGAGCCAAATTATCGAGATAGCAGAACATTCCGATATAAACATGTTTTCCCACATGTACACCACGACGCCTTTGCATCCAAACGCGTAGTCCATTCAGAGGACAACGATAAGCTAATAAAGCCAAAATCGTATTACGGACTTTGACATACTTCTGCTTGAGCGTCCGCTTTTGCGTCTGTTCGTAGTACAACGCCTGTTTTTCAGGCTTAATGTCAGGATATTGTTTCGATTCCATATCTATTTATATATTTTCTTGCCTAATACTAAAGACTAAAAAACCACACACCTCTACTCCCAAACACCACGCATCCGCTTTCGTATTGAGAAACACCTGCATCCCCGCTCGTCTCCCTGCCTCAATATTCTCCGGCAGATCATCGATATACAATGTCTCTTCCGGTTTTATCCCCGTCTCGTGGATGACATGCTCATAACAACGCGCATCGGGTTTCGCCATCTGTATCTCGTTCGAGAAGAACATTGCCTCAAAGGGAATACCCTTCAGTTGTTCTCGCGTCCATTCTGCGTGCAGTTCGTTGATGTTCGATAGCACATAGAGTTTGTATCCTTGTTTATGCAATTCTGATAGTTTTTGTTTCCGCGCCTCGGGTATGCCGATGAGCATCGCCATCCAAGCATTGATCACTTCTTGCCTCGTCGTACTGGGTTTGCACACTTTTAATATCCCTTCCACAAACTCATCCGTACTGACGGCTCCCACTTGATATTTCGCCACCAACTCACTCTCCCCCGCGCCAATAAGATCCCCTGCGGTGATAATCGTATTGCTCTTATCGATAACCCCTACTCCTCTACTCCTCTCCTCCTCTACTCCCAATAAAGCATTATATGCCCTCAGCGTTTTGCGGATATCAACGTCTATTAAGACGTTTCCTAAATCGAAAAGTATATTGCGTATCTTTGTCATTTTTTGTCCGAGCAATCATTCATAAAATATCTGCGCTTTCCATTCTTCCCTTCTTCAAAATGGTCCACATATTCAATCGAGAACGCGCAGCCTTCTCCTACAATCTTCTGCATTTCCTTTGACAGTCGTTCTTCTTGTTGTTTATCCCACTTTCCCGTAACCGACTGAATCTGCAATTTGACTTCTGTACCACTTATCTTTTGAATATCATAAGCTACTACATCAAATTTGTTCATCAATATCGTAAAGCCCGGTGAAGTAAGCACCTTACCATTATCCAAATGTAATACATCCGATTTCCTGCCAATAATTTTCGTTAACACGGCCGTATTGAATTCGGGGTCATCCTTAACCATAGTTACCACATCTCCAAAGTCATAGCGGATAAGAGGAAAAGCATAATTGAGGAAACATGTGGTCAAAAATGTACCCGTATTAGGAGCTATCTCATCCACAATTTCCGGAATAATACAATAGCATAATGGATACTTACCCGGAGTTACCTCATAGGCGGTAACGCCGGCATCACGAGCACCATATGTATCCATTACGCGACATTTGAATCCCTCTTCAATAGTTTTACGATATACATCCGTCAAATTCTCTGATGTCGTAAACGCACCTTTAATAAAAGACACATCTTCCTGATGGTCTCGCGCATATTTCGCCAATAGATAGACAGCCGAAGCGTAACCATATACATAATGAATGTTCTTCTTACGCATATCTGCCAGATATTGCGCGCAGCGGTCATCAGATAAACTAAGACTATTATACCCATACTCGCGACGAATGCAATCATATATTCTGCGTGACAAAGAGGGCTTTAAATTCAATATTGAAGAACTCCCCAAAGCAGCAAATTTATCCCCATACCGATAACCTAATTGTTTCCACCCATCTATTTTTGCAGCCGTTACATAACCCCATACATCTTCGTTGCATAGAAACCGCATTGGATTACCGGTTGTTCCTCCGGTTTTATTTTCGCGATACCTCATTGTTTCCACATTATCTGCAACGAGCTCATCATAATGAGTTCGAATGATATCTTTCGTTAGTACCGGCAGTTTCTTTAAGTCTTCCGCATGCTGAATATCCTCTGGCTTTAATCCCAAAGAATCGAATAGGTTACGATAATATACCGTATGCTGATAAGCATGCTGAATAAAGTCCCGCAATTGGATTTCTTGCCAATTACGCACATCTTCTTTACTCCAGGTCTTCATCTCTTGAATCCGTCGATACCAATAAGAAGCATTCGTCCCTTTTATTTTCTCTGCCAAAGGAAGAATGATGCCCAATCTAATTTTTTCACTGATTTTACTCATATAATTAAATTTGTTTGTATACTTCTATTATTTTATCCGCGATTTGTGCAACTTCTAATTTATCATCCATTATTCGTTCATATCCTTTTGTTCGCTTGCCAAAGGTTATTGCTTTTGCTAAACATTCCGCCAATTGTACGGCATCTTTCTCAAACCACTCACCTACCCCTTGATTCCCATAAGTCGGTGTTCCATCCGCGGGAATAACATAACATCCCTCTACTCCATCCAATCGCTCATGCACATCGCCAACATCCGTGGTTACAATGGGACAATTGCAAGCCAAGGCTTCCTTTACCACATTCGGAGAGCCTTCCGACATAGAGGTCAACAGCATCACATCTGCTGCATTCATATAGGTTGCCACCTCCTGCGGAGTCTTGTTGAACACAGGAAGCAAGGTGATTGGTGATTTGTGATTTGTGATTTGTGATTGGAGAATTTCGACGGCGCGTTGCGCTAAGGGCCAATTCTTTTCCGGACGTTCAGGATTGGAGCACCAGATGATGATTGGTGATTGGTTATTGGTTAGAGGACGGCGCAAAGTGCCTACAGGTGAGAGGTGAGAGGCTATGGCCGCAAGATTCAGTTTTTTTCTTGCTTCTTCTTGATCCATCGGGTGGAAGATATCCGTGTTAACACCATTTGGAATCACGGGTAAGTCAAAACCTAATTGTTCTGCTGTGCGTTTGGATTTGGTAATCGTTTTATCCCATACGTGCTTTACAAAGAATCGCACATAACGCCATTTTACACTATGTGTCGGGAAACTCCCTAAAATGGATACGACTATTTTCGGCTTATGACACATACCCATCATGGATAAGGACACCAATATGCCGAAGGTGCTATAATGCGCATGAACAACATCCGGTTTCCAAGTTTTGATAACTCGGCGCAATGCACAAAGATGTTGAAGGAAAGCTTTGTATCCATGCCCGGTAACCGGATAGAGTTGCATATCCAGTCCTTCCGCAATTAGCGAATCGTATTGGGATTGCACAAACGAGGAACATTTCCCAACAGCTTTATTTCCTGAACTTACAAATAATACTTTCATTTTTTAGTTATTTTGGTTAGTGGACGCTTTGCTGTAGGCGAGGTAGTTCTTATAGAAATCAAACCGGAAAGCATCTTAGCCACATCCACAATTAAAATTTCTGTGTCTTCAAACTTTTCTTGAGATATATACTTCAGGTCACATGCAACATCAAGTTGTGCTAGCACTTCCATCAGCGAACCATACGCAAGATTAAAAAAATGCGCTTGATCCTTATCGGTCATCCTTCCCATTCCTTCAGCGATATTGGATGGCACAGAAACAACAGCTCTTCTCAATTGATCACACAATGCATAACGTTCCTCTGAAGGGAATTGCTTGAGCAATTTGTACACTTCTTGTACCAACTGCTTAGACTTAATATATACATTCAGTTTTCTAAAACTATTCATATCCTTACTTATATTATATTGGACGCTCCTTTGTCGCTTTTGGTTAGTGGACGCTTCGCTTTTGGACGCTCCTTTGTCGCTTTTGGTTAGTGGACGCTCACCTCTAACCTCTAACCAGTAGGCACTTGTGCCGTCCTCTCACCTCTCACCTCAAATTATTATAATACCACTCACACGCCTGCTCAAATCCTTGAACCGCACTAAATTTCGGCTCATATCCTAAAATCCGCTGTGCCTTAATAATCGAAGCCTGGCTATGCGGAATATCACCCGCACGATTGGCACGATAGGTCGGTTCAACCTTCGCTATCTCCGGATCAAACTTCGCCAGATTTTCCCGCAAGCACGCAAACAGCTGATTCAGCGTTGTATTACCGCCGTATGCCACATTGAACACCAAATCCACTGGTGCATTCTGCGGCAGATTCATATTATAGAGTTCCGCCCGCTTTACAATCTCATCGTGCGAGACGGTCGCCGCCAACTCATTGGCTTGAATCACATTATCAATATACGTAAAGTCGCGGCTATAGGTTCCATCCCCATTGATAAACGGCGACTCATGATTAATCAGTGCCTTAACCCACAGCGGAATTACTGCGGCATACGCTCCATTCGGTTCCTGGCGACGACCAAACACATTGAAATACCGCAAGCCGATAGTTTCGATGCCATACAAGGATGTAAACACGTTCGCATAGAGTTCATTCACGAATTTCGTAATGGCATACGGCGAGAGCGGGCGACCGATATTGTGCTCAATCTTCGGAAGTTCCTTACTATCGCCATAGGTCGAGGAGGAAGCGGCATATACAAACCGCTTCACTTTTTCGTCTCGCGCTGCGACGAGCATATTGAGGAATCCGGAAATATTATTCGCGTTGGTCGTGATCGGGTCATTAATACTGCGCGGTACCGAACCGAGTGCTGCTTCTTGCAGCACCACATCGCATCCCTGCACCGCCTTGCGGCAAGTGTCCAGATCGCGTATATCGCCTTCGATGAAGGTGAAGTTGGGGCAACTCATCAGCGGTTCTATATTGTGCAAAAAACCTGTAGATAAGTTATCTAAGCACACGACATCGTAGCCCTTCTTAACAAAATGTTCGCATAGGTTACTACCTATAAATCCGGCTCCGCCGGTAATGAGAAGTTTCATTATTGTTGATTTGTGATTGGTGATTTGTGAATAATTAACAATGAATATTAGACGGCAAGTCAATCCAATCGCCCCATATCTTATCCCACTTTTCCGGTTTGAAGCCTCCGGTTCCTCCTAAATGAAAGAAAGTAAACTCACCAAAATATGGTTTTCCTTCCACTTCATAGAAATCAATTCGTACATGCGGTATGCCTCTTGATAATTTCTCAGCGAGTTGTTTCATCAATTCAAATGATTGCGGTTTTTCTATTTTTTGCTGAGACATTGGATGCCCTTGTTGTAAAGCAAGATGATTAAAGTCTGCATCATAATAGTCAAAATGCACGCCACCTTTGGTTCCTCGTTCCGTAGCAATATACATTGCCTTAACTTCACCATTGAAACAGAAAAATTTGTAATCTCTTAATTCCCCAAACTGCTTATCCTCCATATATTGTTCCGCAAACACACACTTTTTTACCTTTTTATACGGCCATTCCCTACCGATTAGATATACATTCCGATAAAACGAATGTCGCAACTCGCGCAAAGCCTTTCGTTTGTTCAGTTTCGATTTATCTTTGCATACTACGATTCCATCTCCACCACCATCATGATTGGTTTTTAACACAAACTGATTAGGCAACTTATCCCACTCTATATCCGATGGCTTATCCCATTTCCCAATCGTCGGTATTACATATTCTTCCCCTATTTGTTTCGCCACATATTCTTTCACAGCATATTTATCCACCAATGTCACATATTCTTCTTTACGATTATGCAATTTGAGCCATTGGAGTTTCTCGTTAAACGTGGTTGGATGCTCAAAATTCAGCCATTGCCCCATACTAAGTCGGCAATAGATTTTTAAATATAATTCATCACTGGGAATTAGCCATGGCATTCTACGAAAGATGGCGAACACCAAATGTCTTGGATTATGTAGCAGTGCATGCACCGCATTTTTTAACGGATTTCTCATATTATTTTCAATTTAAAATCACAAATCACCAATCACAAATCACAAATCACAAATCACAAATCAGCCTCTCACCACTAACCTATAGGCTCGCAGAGCCGTCCTCTAACCTCTCACCACTAACCTATATACATCATTTAACCTCTCAATATGCTTCTCTATTGAGTATTCTTTACGAACTTGCTCCGCAACTCCTTGTGCTTCTGCTTTTCGTTTCTCAAGATTATTCAATAAATCCTCTATTTTATCCGCACAATCCACTGCAACTTCGGTCTTAAATAGTGTTGCCCATTGTCCGTTTTTTGTAATCTCTTTCATCACGTCCCAGTCATTCACAATAACAGGCAATCCCGCTGCCATTGCTTCTACCACCGCGATTCCAAAGGTATCGTGCTCTGTACTATACACAAATCCGTCCATCTGATGCAGCAATTCAGGAACATCGTTCCTTCCGCCTAAGAAATGCACATTCGCCAACTTATGCGCTTCACAATATTGCACACATTCATCATATCGCCAAGGTTCTGCTTCTACACGCTTTCCTATAAAATAGAACTGCATATTATACGATTGTGTCATTCCTTTCAGCCTATTCAGCGCTTGACAAACCACTATAGGGGATCGACCGCCTTGAAAGTTACCAACCATACATAAATTGATTTGTGATTGGTGATTGGTGATTGTTGATTGGTGATTTGTGATTGGTGATTGGTTGGTATCCAACTTGGTAAAATCCACCCCATTGTGAACTACAACTAACTTATTATCTTTCGGTAGATGCCATTTTTGTTCATAATATTGTTTTTCGTACTCGCTAACGCAAATAATCTGTTTGCTCTTCCTATACACGATTTTACGTTGCCACCAAGGAGCATCGGCAAAAGAATGCCCATGAAACGTAGTTATCACTTTTACATCGGTTCCTACTAATGCAAGAGCACATAGCAATGTATTGGATGGCGTTTGGGAATGAACTATATCTATCTTCTCTTGAATGATGGTTCTTCGAAGTTGATATAGATAGCGAAATAAATTCTTATGCTGTACATGCAAACACTGCACTCCTGTATTTTGAATAGCCTCAGAAAGATTGCCATCTTTTCGATAGAGACATATAGGAGTATAGGGCGTAATGTTATGCGCCTTACAAATATCGCGAACGATAGCTTCCGCCCCGCCCATATTCAACGCTCCTAAAAAATATGCAACTTTCATATTCAAATCACAAATCAGCAATTACAAATCACAAATCATTAACCTCTAACCAATAGGCACTTGTGCCGTCCTCTAACCACTAACCACTAGTCCAGTCCTCTCCCGCTTAACTTAATCCATGCCCATGCAATCCAAGCTACAAACATCAACACGCACCAATAGGTATATAACTTTTTATATCTTATCCTTGGCATTTGCGATAAGCCATACGCTGCAAAGAGCAGTTCAATAATATATGCCGGCAAGTGGAATCGATCCACATGCATAAATGCAGATTGCACAATAATAATTAGATAGGCTATCAAATAAGCCCCTAATAGTACATTATTCCGCCACCCAGTCGTAGGTGACTTATCAAATATTAACAAGACCAAGGCTAATATGCAGAATAACGACATTACATTCTTTACCACATTCCCTGCATGGTGCATACGGTGATTCTCTTGTCCCGGAGTCTCTACCATTGTCGGGAAAGGAATCGTAAAAATCATAGGTGCCAAAACGGTCTTCGTTGCATACTTAGCTAACGATTGAGATTGTCTAATAACACCATAACGAGACTCTTGGTTCGTATGCCGACCTTCCCATGCAGATTCAACTTCGGATAGTACACGTCCTCCCACAAAATACCCGGCGCACAACACAAACAAAATGAGTACCATCCACCGCCTTCCTAAATTAGCCACTTTTTGACTACTCAGTAGCAATGCCATAATGAATGCAAATATAGCTGCCAATCCCAATACGGTGCGGAAGAAGAAGAGGGACGCAGCTAATAAGAATACCGGCGTGATCGCACCTATACGGAAAGAACGAGAGCGAATCAAATTGTCCGCTCGTTCGAGGAAAAAGACCAACAAGAATATCATCTCCGTTTCCTTAAGGTGCAACCCGCTATAAATGATAAAGTGCGGTTCGAGCATTACGAAGATACCCGCCATTCTTCCCACCGATTCACCGAAGTTTCGACTTCCCAATTTATAGATTAGCACACAAGTGAGTGCACTCCAAACCGCTTTAATTAATCGCGCTAAAAGGATACTATTTCCTGTCAGCAAATAGATAGAACCCAAATACAAAGGATAACCTGCGTCAGAAATTCCGCCATCTTCGGCGAATAGCCATGTGAAAAACAATGCAGAATTTCGTTCTCGAATACTATTAGCCATCCACTCCGCTGCTTCATGATATCCCTTAGCATCTGCAGCATGAAACATAAATGGAGGCTCATTAGAAAGTTTAGTAAAGAACCAATAGAGGAATAGAACCATGATGACGCGTATCGCCAAAGCGGTCCAGAAGAGTTGCTTTTTAAATAAGCGTTCTGTATAATTTCCCCACAATTTTGTCAATTTATTTGCCCCATAGAAAAATCCCAAGACCCCGATAATACCAAATAGCCACCAATACCACTGCATCACATAGGCATTGAAACGAATAGCAATTATCAGCAATGCGCTAATATAGGCAATTACCGCCTGAAAAGCGTAATTAGAAGGGAAATATGTCAATGGTCTTCTATTTAACATCAAATTACGTCCATTTATAAAATCGTTTTACAACAATCTTTTTTATTTTTACCAATCCGTCAACTATTCTACCCAACACATATCTCGCTCCTTTCACATCAATTACCACCATCCCATTATACTCATTCAACGTGTGCATTCCTAAACATAACGAAGGATGAGTCGATTTTAGCGTCTTAACCTTACGAAAACATAATCCATTCGCACCAGATAGAATCTCCTCAAGGACCACCGCACCCCCATACACTTTATTACAATCCTGTGCCGGACGATAAATTTTACCCTTGTAGGTAAAGAATTGCCCCGCCATGCGAGCATGTTTGTCTGCAAACGTTATTGATTGAGATTGCATAAAAACACCTATCTTGTCCGGCTCATAAACATTCAACACATCACCATTGGGATTAGGCATTTGCGTAGAATATATCTGCCGTTTACCAAACACATCCGTCATTACAGCATCTGTCAATGGCTGTTTGCACAAAGTTCTTACCTTAATCAATTGTTCCTTTTTCTCATCGTATTCATATAAGTTCAGCTCTCCACTATCATGATTTTCCGGATAGACATAAATCTTCCCGTTTTCGCGCCAAATATTCGGAAAACTGAGGTGCGTCGGCTCTTCAAGGATAATTTTCATATCCGCAATGGTCATCGTTCCCCGGTCAATAGTCAATTTAGCTATACGTCCTACATGAACGGCATACCGCATTTCCTCCACCAGCAATGTAATCGTAGTGTCTGTTACATCCAATATAAACGGATCTGCAAACCAGCATTCTTCCGCATACGGATTCTTCACCCACACATATTTGGGCTTATCCCTAAAGACACCATCCAAACCATTTTCTACAAAACCAAGGATCCACTCGTGTCGAAGTTGTTTAATAATGCTTTGCTTAATAATACTACCCGCTTTTACGATACACCATTTCATTTTAAGATAAACAATAGGAGTTCTATGGTAGAGATTATATTTACCTTTTGGTTGTTTACTCCAATCCACCTTTTCTAATTCAGCAATTGCTTTTTTACGATAATGTTTGTCAAGGTAATAATTAAATAAATCATTCACCCTTTCCTGATCGCACAATCGCTTCCAATCCGCATCGTTCTTTTCCGCTTCTTGCAAATGCTCCATATTGAAAAGCATATGATATTCCGGTGCGTGCAGTTTCTTCGTTGCGCGGAACTTCGCCGGGATGTCATTATTGTAATACGCCAAAGCTTCATTAAGAAACGCCACCTTATAGCGCAGCGCCACTTTACTCCATAGCAAAAAATCTTCACCCAACCGAATCCCCACCGGGAAACCGCCCATCTCGTCAAACACCTTATGCGGCATCACCGTTGCTCCCGTCCAAACCGGCATTCCTACATTCTCGTAATATGTCTTAGGGTAATTGATATATCCAGCCTTCCACTCACGAGCACACATCATACATAATACATCATACATCTTTGTCACCCCAATCCGCGTCTTTTCCGTCTTGACATACCAATAGTTGCAGGCATACAATCCCGCCTCGGGGTAGTTCGCTATCAACCATAGCATCCGGCTCAAGTATGTCGGTGCCCACCAATCATCTGAATCCAAGAACGCAAGATATTCTCCTTTTGCCATCTTCGCTCCTGCATTCCGCGCAGCCGCTACGCCCTGATTCTCCTGATGTATCACATAAATTGTGGATTGTGCGCCCGGAGGGCT
The DNA here is from genome assembly GCA_045627765.1 of Paludibacteraceae bacterium. Taxonomy (GTDB): domain Bacteria; phylum Bacteroidota; class Bacteroidia; order Bacteroidales; family Paludibacteraceae; genus Colicola. The sequence goes on from JAZQOG010000026.1 coordinate 19,215, forward strand.
ATTGTGGATAGTGGATTGTGCAAGTTCGTCGCAAATCTCTCCGCTCCCATCGGTGCTACCGTCATCGATGAGGATGACCTCGTAGTCCTTTGGATCGAGGTCTTGCGCGAGCACGCTCTCCACGCACTTCCGTACGTATGGCGCGACATTATAAACGGGTATGATGACGGACAGTTTCATTGCTGACATTTAAAAAACGGCTGCAAATATACAACAAAAATTTGGAATAAGCAAATATTTTTTCACTTTTTAGGCATTTTAGATGTAATCTAACAACAAAAAGGTCAAAAAAAATCTACGGGAGCTTGCTCACAGTAATTTTTTGAGGACTTTTAGTTGGAGGGCATAGCCCTGCCGAAAAAGGGAAATAGTTGCTTATTTTAATAAAGACGCGATCGTACATTCGGGGGAATGCCGCTTGCGGCAGGCGGCGTGCGAAGGTACTGCTTTTTTTTGATATACACAAATAAAAATGTAATTTTTATGATTTTTTTGCGCTTTTGTCCTATTATCCCCTACTCCTCTACCTTATTTCTCCCGCAGATTACGCAAATTTGCACGCCAACGCAAAAGCCCCGCTTTGCTTCCATTTAGCCCGGCTGAAGCACAGGCTCCCGCCCCAAATGTCTCCGTGCGAGTCGCTATTCCGTAGCTCCTGTAGCACTTTCGCCATTTGTGCCTCAATTACGCTTAATGCATAAGGGTAGAACCGGTCCCCGGCGGTTCATATGCGCCTATGAGCACTCAGGGAATATCTATAATATTTTCTTATCTCCCGCAGATTTCGCAGATTTTGCGCCATGGCCGGCACCCACGCCTACTTTTATTAAGCGTGGCTTAACGCACACGCTCCCGTAGTTCCGGCCTCACAACGATTGGAAATCCGGTAGGTTCCCAATGGGATGTTTCGGCCGCCCCTACTCAATTTCGCTATATTTATAGTATCACCCTCGTGTATTTGTAAAATTTTTATAGTATTATAGTATTATCCCCACACATCAGCGGAATTAAGGAACAAATGGCGAAAGTGCTACAGGAGCTATGGAATAGCGACTCGCACGGAGACATTTG
>JAZQOG010000027.1:0-41956 GCA_045627765.1 Paludibacteraceae bacterium
TTGAATGGATGGATTTGCATCGCGATGAACTGCGTAAAGCATGGGAAGACGCATCCAATGGTATAGATCCACAACCTATAGAACCTTTAAAATAATTAACTATGACTTGGAAAGAGATTATTGATGCTAAGTATTTAGGTAGTTACAGTATTGAAGTTACCTTTAACGATGGAATAAAGCGGCAAATGGATTTTACGGATATTATCAACAAATATCCGGCTTTTGCTCGTTTGAAAGACATCACGATTTTCCGCCAATTTAATTTGACAGATACTTTAGAATGGTTAAATGGGGCAATTGATATCGCTCCGGAATATATTTACGAGCACGGTTGTGCTGCATAATACTAACCCGCCTATGATTGACCGGCATCGTAAAGGCGATGCATGACATATAAATCTGACAAATGGAGTCCGCCGAAAATCCGATGAAGAGTAGGCAAAATTAAAAACATAATCATTATGAAGAAAGTATTTCATTTATTTGCTGTTGCTATGTGCGGCGTGTTGATGTTGACAGTCGTATCATGTCAGGAAAAGAACAACCCTGAAGAAGAAAATGGTAACATTAGTAGTCAAGTTCAAGCCGTTGACCTTGGTTTGCCGAGCGGTATTAAGTGGGCAAATATGAATGTGGGTGCTACCACTCCCGAAGGTTACGGCGATTACTTTGCTTGGGGTGAGACAAGTACCAAAACCACCTATGATTGGAGTACGTATTTTGATTCGGATGATGGATCAACTTTCCAGAAGTACAAGCTTGGAGGCAAGACGACTCTTGACCTTGCAGATGATGCAGCTGCTGCCAATTGGAAGGGTGCTTGGCGTATGCCGACCAAGGCAGAAATCCAAGAATTGAAAGACAAATGCACTTGGACTTGGACTCGAAAGAATGGTATCAATGGCTACGAAGTGAAAGGACCAAATGACAACACCATCTTTTTGCCCGCTTCCGGCTACCGCTACGGCACGTCGCTCATCAGCAGTGTCGGTTCCTACGGCGACTACTGGTCTTCTTCGCTCAGCGAGGACAACTCGAGCGGCGCGTACGGCCTCGGCTTCGATTCGGGCGGCGTGTATTGGGGCAGCGGCAATCGCTACTTCGGACTTTCCGTGCGGCCCGTCTGCCAGTAGCCAAGGACTTATTCTATAAGGTTACCCTTTACAACTCCCGCAAGGGATTTTTTTGTATCTATATGTATCAGTTAACTTACAATCAATTATTAACCGATTTGCACCAAGCCTATTATGATGCTCGTCGTCATAAAGGTAGTAAGCTGTATGTGAAGCGATTTGAGCAGCGATTAGAAGAAAACCTTATATCACTATGCGACGAATTATATGAACGCAGATATAAGCCCTTGCCGAGTACGTGCTTTATCATTTCAGATCCAAAGAAAAGGGAAGTGTTTGCTGCCAATTTTCGAGATAGAATAGTACATCACCTATATTATAACTATACGCACGAAATGTATGAACGCACGTTTATACAAGATTCTTATTCGTGCATCCGTGGACGTGGTACACATTATGGTATTCGTCGATTAGAGCAACATATAAGACAAGAAAGTTGTAATTACACCCGTCCTTGCTATGTGCTCAAATTAGATGTCCGTGGCTATTTTATGCATATTTGTCGCGAGCGCCTACTCGAACTATGTTTGCACACCATCCGCAAGATGGCAGCCCATAGGATTCTCAAGTGTGTCCCAACCCTTTGGCAAGACAAGGTAGATATACCTTTTGTTGAGTATCTGACACGCGAGATAGTACTACTCAATCCGGCAGAGGGTTGCCGAGTAGCAGGAAGTGAGAGTGACTGGGACGATTTGCCTTACGATAAGAGTTTGTTTCATAGTCCGGACGGATGTGGACTTCCAATAGGAAATTTAACAAGCCAACTCTTTAGCAATGTGTATATGAATGCATTGGATCAATATATGAAACGGGTATTGAACTGCCGGCACTACGGACGGTATGTGGATGATTTTTATGTGGTGAGTTATGACCGCGTTTGGTTAAAAGGTTTAGTTGGTAAGGTGCGACAATTTCTTAAGGAGGAGTTGTCGCTTTTACTTCATGAGGGGAAGGTTGTGCTATCTTCAGTTCGACAAGGGGTTGAGTTTTTGGGTGCGTTTATAAAGCCATGGCGGCAGGTGGTGAGTCGTTCATCGTGGAAGCGCATTGCACACAAATGGAAGATAGCATACCAAAAATGGCAGATTGGCGAATGGTCACCTTTACGCTATAATGCATCGGCAGTCTCGTTCATAGGTCTCTTAAGTCATGGGAGAAACTATAAATTGATTACGTCTTTCCAACCTTCGTTGACACTTTCCTGAAAACGTTGACATCGTCCGATTTTTGTTGGCATACGCAAACTGCCATCTTGAAGCCGCCGACCTTCAAGAGAGGGAATAGTGGATTGTGTACCACAAAAACAAGAATCAAAATGCCACAAAAATAGGAATCAAAATGCCACAAAAATAGGAAATTATTTGCATAATTAAAAAAAAAGTTGTATCTTTGCAGCCGGAAAGGCGCAAAGACCTTTTGGAAAGTATGAGCAAACAAGAAAATGATAGATTGTATTTTGTGTCGTTCTGCATCGAACAATACAAACAATATGCTGGTATTTCCGGTGAACAAGCCGCAGAACTATTGTTTCGCTCCGGCATTGCGGAGTATTTGAATGACCATTTTGAGGTGCTTCATACACAGAGCCGACAATGGCTGATGGAAGAGATTGATAATCGTTTAGCAACATCGGGAAATCATGAATAAGATTAATTTATACCACGGAAGTCTTGAACAGATTGCCCTGCCTGAGATTCGCGAGCCGAATCGCACGCTTGATTATGGTTGCGGATTTTATACGACCACTAGTTATCAGCAAGCGGAAGATTGGGTTGCTCGTCATCGCAAAGACTACCCAAAGCCGACATTTGGCTACGTTAATGTTTATGAAGTAGACTTAGACGAAGTGCGTAAGGCTAACTGCTTGTGGTTTGATGGACCAACGGAAGATTGGGTGGATTTCGTTTATGCGAATCGTAATGATCGCTCTTTTAGCCACGATTATGATTTTGTGTATGGACCTGTGGCAAACGATAGAGTATATGCAGCTTTTACTCTGTATGAGGCTGGACTGCTTAATAAACAGGAGTTGATAAGAGAACTAAAAACTTATGTATTAGTTGATCAATTGCTTTTCCATACAGAAAAATCACTCCATCTGTTAACATTTGTTGAAGCGAAAGAAATTAAATTGTAGGTATTTATGAATCTCAATATTACACAAGAAACTTTGCCGTTGCTTTTGCCGGGTAAGATGGTGGCTCTTGCGCAGTTCTATGCGGAAGATAAAAGGTGCTCATTATTGGAAGCTTTGCGACAAGTATATTCTTCAGCTCTCTATCAAAGATTGTCAAAGGAGAATACTAAACTTTGGCATTTGGGTGCCACCGAATTATACCATAGTTTGTAGAACTACTTGTGTGTTAATTGTAATTTTGCAGCGCAAAATATAAATGCTGTCTCCTCCGAAAATGCGCAAGGAGTGTATCGGTAGTAGAACGATAGTAGTCCATACTATGTCTGCAGGGTCTATAAAAGAAATTAATCAGAACTGTACAACGGCACCGGGGAGGGACTGAACCCAATCGACAGAGGTGATCATCAGCTCCGCCCCTTTCTGCAAACACCAAACCAAGACAGCCCCAAGATACGGGACATTGCCTAACGCAAGAACCGCCAGTCCCAACGGAACAAGAATCGTAGCCAAGGGCAAAACAATCAGATTCGTCAACAAGAAATAGTTACTCAATTGGTGAAAATAGTAAAGCGTAAAAGGCATAGTGCCCAATTGCGCCGCCAAAGACACCCAAACTAAATTGAACGCCCCCCTACCAAGTTTCCGAAAAATATATGTAGTGTTTGATGATTGCTTATTGCTTTGTGATGATTGTTTATTGAGGATTGATGAGAAGGCGACAATGGCGATAACGGCAGAATAGGAGAGTTGGAAACTGACGTTAAACAAGTCCGTCGGGCGGATGGCGAGGATAAGTACCATCGACAGAAAGACCACGTTAAGCGTAAAGGGTGGGCGATGGCACAATCGTGCTAACTCAAACAACGAGAGCATTAACGCACTGCGCACGACAGACGGTGTGAGTCCTGTCAAAGATGCGTAACACCACAGCAGAGCCAAGACCAAAGCGGATTGACAACACCTTAACAAAGTCTGGTCGTAGAGAGGCTTATATCTTCTGCCGAACGTCAGCAGAAACACAATCAACCCATAAACGATACCGGTATGCAACCCACTGACAGCAAGCACGTGCGCCGCACCTGAACGCTGAAAAGATTGGATAACACCCCTATCCAAGTCCCCTTTATAACCTAAGGTCAAAGCGGAAACAGTTCCTAACGCATCGCCCGTCAGACCCATAGATTGGTAGCGTGCCACCAGTTTTTGTTGCCAAGCGTTTGCTGTTGGTCGTTGATAAGGTGGTACGGGAAACAGTCCCCACAGATAATGACCGCACAAGATAGCAGCCACCATCAGCACACAAAGAATACTAATCGGATTACGCGCTAAGAATCCTCTCATTGTTTGATAAGACGAATTGCCTCGATGGGATTAGTCGCCTTAAAGACGGCATTGCCGGCCACAAGCACATCGGCTCCGGCAGCGTAAATAGAAGCAGCGTTATCAATCGTCACACCGCCATCTACTTCGATAAGGGTCGAGAGATGACGACGCTCAATCTCCGCGCGTAAGGTGCGGATTTTGTCGATGGAATCGGGAATAAATGCTTGTCCGCCAAAGCCTGCAAAGACAGACATAACGAGCACCATATCGACCTTATCCAAATACGGAAAGAGACGCTCGACAGGGATATCGGGATTGATGGTAAGACAGGTCCGCACCCCTTTCTTGCGAATGAGATCAAGGATGGGTAGTGGGTCATCGACCGCCTCCAAATGGAAACCTACACTATAGGCTCCTTCATCGCAAAAACGCTCGACATATTTCTCGGGATGAACAATCATCAAATGCACATCAAGAGGTTTGGTACAATACTTACGCATAGGTTTCATCAGCGGAAAACCGAACGAGATATTCGGTACAAAAACACCATCCATCACATCCACATGCAACCAATCGGCAGACGATTCGTTAATCATCTCCAATGATTGACGTAGGTTTCCAAAATCAGCCGACAAGACTGAGGGGGCAATCATTTTCATTATCGTTTTGTTTTTTTAGTCCAATCAATATACGGCATTAGCCTTTGCGCTTCCTCCTCGGATAAGACTTTCATTAAGTCTTTCGGCTGCAAATTGAACTTCCGCCGTCTTAGTTCGTATATCGCACGCGCCTGCGTGTAGTTTATATAAGGATGTTTCGACAACTTCGCCGCCGTCATTGTGTTGATAGGCAGGCGTTGCACTAAACTCGTATCTACCACTAAATGCGGTAGCACCGAATCAAACTTAAACCTATGCGCTGTATCCCTATCGTACCGACAAAGGTCGTCCATCTCTCGCAATTGCTCCTTATTCACAAACCCGCCCAAATCTTGCCTATACCATACAATCCGCTTCGCGATATACGGTCCGATGCCGCGTAGGTGTTGCAAACTCGTTGTATCCGCCGTGTTGAGGTCTAAAATAGTGTCGCGCTTGGCGGTATATATCCGATGTACGCTATCTTTTATGGTACGAACACTATCCCAATAGGCTTTAGCACTATCTCTACGCGCGACTTTGACACTATCCCAATACGCCTTAGCACTATCTCGTCGTACCACTTTGACGCTATCCCAATACGCCTTAGCACTATCGTGACGAGCCATCTTGATACTATCCCAATTGGGCTTAGGTGGGGGTGAAGAAGGGTGCTTCGCCGAAGGCAAGAGGTTGACGACAAGCATAACACTTCCCACCACAAAAGCAAGGATTAGCAGTCCGATTATTTGTTTTTTATCCATTTGAGGGCACAAAGATACAAAAAATATTTGATTTCTGCAAATTATTTTTGAACAAACTGCACAATTTTGCAAATTTTCACATCCTAAACTGCACAAATTTGCAAAATTTACATTCTAAACTGCCATTAAAAACGGTCTTCTGGTAGCGGTGCCCATCGCGCACAATATTGCCCCTTCGGTAATCCTTCTGTGCGGGTATAATCAAGAAGGCTGGAAGATGTATCAATCTCGGGACCACTTCGTAGGATGTACGTAGGATGTACATAGATTTTTAGTAAGTTCTTTTTCGATTTTCTTTGGTAGCGATAAATTTTGCAAATAAATTTGCATATGTGAGAAAAAAGTTGTACCTTTGCAAACGATTTTTAATAGATATCGTCCGGCAGACGGAAAATGCCCAAGAGAATGTCCCACAAAGTTGCACGAAAGATTGCACGAAAAAATTAACTGATAGACAGAAAATTATATTAAAGATAATACAAGCAGATTTCACTATAACTTCCCAAAAGATTGCCCAAGAAATGTCCCAAGAAGTCATCATAAACGAAACGACTATAAAACGAGATTTGGCGAAAATGCGTGAATTAGGGGTTCTTAGCCATGTAGGAAGCACGAAAGGTAGACATTCGGAAATTGTGGAGAATACCGAAGCGTAAAAATCGCACCCTTGGGGGTAAGACGATTGCCTTAACATCGTTACCGAAATCATGAAAAACAACAGTTGGGCTAAAAAATAAAGAAATCTAACAGAAAAACGCAGGTAATTTTGTAGATGTGAGAAAATTTTAGTAATTTTGTGACGTGAAAAAAGACAAATTGCTTAAAAGATAATAAATAATACAATAGATAAACATACATTATGGCAAACAAAGACATTGATCCAAAATTAAAATTAATTAGCGAGTATCTAAATCTAAAAGATAGTTCTAATTTTGTAATTCCAGAATACCAACGTGCTTATTCGTGGACAATTTACCAATGTGATAAACTTTGGCAAGATATTGAAAACTATTTAGATTCAGATAATGTTGACCCTTATTTCTTTGGAACTGTTATTCTTGATTGTTCTAACGAAGATGGCGAACTTCATCTGATTGATGGGCAACAACGTACCACTACCTTCTTGCTGCTTATCAAGGCAATGCTTATTCGTTTGCAGGAGGTCCTAAAACAATTCAAACGTACCGAGGATTCTGAACCATTAGAAGAAGGATTAAAAGAGAATCGTAACCGTGCTATTGAAATTCTTTATAAAGCAGATGTAACCATCCGTACAGAAATACTACGAGAGTGGGCAAAAACCGCAGGACGTACAACCTTACAAAACAAGTCCATCAATGAGCAGTATAAAAATGAACTTTCTACCATTTTAGAGGCAAAGACTTTTGAAGAAGCAGAACATAATTGCTATAAGATACCACGCAAGCAAAAAGATAATAAATATACTAATTTCTTCAAAAACTTCAAGTTCTTCTATTGGAAATTAGAAGAGTATCAGGAATCGCAATTAAATTCATTTGCTAGCGGTTTTTTGAATAAATGCCAAGTGATTGAGATTCGCAGTTGGCAAACTGAGCAAGCAATAACTATGTTTAATTCTCTTAATAGCACAGGATTACCCTTATCGGATGCAGATATTATATCCGCTAAAATGTATTCAAATGCTGGTGAGCAAAGAGAATTATTTAATGCAAAATGGCAAGATATTGTGTGCAAAGCTAATGAACTTAGTGCAAGAAACATAGTCAGTTTAGATTCTATTTTGCAACAATATATGTATATTTTCCGCGCACAAATCAAGGAATACATTAAGATAAATGAGGAAGGAAATCTTATAGTCAATGTTACCACTCCTGGTTTGCGTAAATTCTATACATCTGAGCATGAGGAACTGCTCAAAAATCCAATGGAATTATGTAAACATCTTTATACAATTGCTCAATTATGGGATGAAATAAAAGATTATTATGAAGTACGCCTTTTGCTCAAGTTTAATGACAATGCAAAGTTATATCTAATGGCTTATCTTTATCGATTTAATCCGACTCAATTAACTCATGACAATGTTGCTGCCATTTGCGAACTACTACTACGTCTTTTCGCTATTCTTGAATTAGTAGATGCTGGATATTCGAGTTCTTATTTTAAAACATTTTTATTTGCTGAAGCAATTAAACTTGTAGATTCACAAGTGTCAATGGATGAACTTTGCAATGACTTTGATGCTCATATTGGTAAAACATGGACCATTGAGACCCTACAACAAGAAATTGACGAGTATGATAAGAATGTGCTTGTCTTCTTAAACGAATATCTTTACGCTAAGGAAAAAGGAATAGCATTCGGCTTTACTGAAACTGTCAATGTAGAGCATATCATGCCAGCAAGTGGTCATTATATTGATACTATACGGGAGGATGCAAATATTGCTACTATGGAAGATTTTATTACTCTTGTTAACAAGTTAGGCAATAAGATCTTGTTAGAAGAGGATATTAACAAATCAATTGGTAAAGAATGGTTTAAATGTAAAAAATTCAAATCCATCAAATCTAAATTGGGCTATCGGGATAGTCGTTACCCATTAGCAGCTGAACTTTCCAAGTATCCAAGTGATGTTTGGACTAAAGAAGATATTAATACTGCTACGGAAAAAGTTGCTACTCGTATGGTGAAGTTTATATACAACACGAACATACAAGGAATAAAATAAGCATATGCAAAACTATGTTAGTCTTGGTTTAGAGAAAGGATTTACTGTGTTCCGTGAAGATATATTAAGAATCTAAAAACACTATCTATAAAATGGGAACTTTATTTAATGATGGTACATACTTAAACTATATATTTCCTGAACCTCAATATCTTGGGGCTAAGTACCTGCATCGTGCTTGGATTGCTCAATTTATTCCTAAAGATACCAATGTTGTATTAGATGCCTTTGGAGGATCACAATCTATTGCATATATGATGAAGCAGTTAGGAAAACAAACCATCACTAACGATTTTATGAACTGCAATAATCAAATAGGAAAAGCTTTGATTGAAAATCAAGGTATTAAGTTGGAGAAAGATGATATAGATATTTTATTTGCGCCAAATACAAATTCCTCGGATTATAATTTGATGGAACGTCTATTCTCTGATTTGTTCTTTGTTCGAGATGAAGCTATATTTCTTGATGCCTTCCGTAGTAATGTTTCGCGATTAGGGAATCCCTATAAACAAGCATTAGCATTGACTGTAATGTGTCGAAGTTTAACAAGGAAAGTTACAATGGGGCACTTTGCACACACTCAAGCCCTTGTATATGCCGAAGACCCAGCAAGGATAAAACGCAACAGAAGTCTCATTCGCCCTCTTAAAGATTTATTCATGGAATTATTGCCACAATATAATGATGCCATCTTTGATAATAAGAAAGAAAATCGGAGCTATAATCAAAATATACTTGATTTGTTGCCAATGATTAAGAATGTTGATCTTGTATATTTTGACCCCCCATATTGTAATAGCCATGCAGATTATCAGTCTTTTTATCATCTTCTTGAGACATTTGTAGAATATTGGAAAGACAAAGAGTTCGTAAATGGAACAAAACGTTATGAACCAAAACGTTGGAGTGGCTTTGACAAAAGTGGAGAGGCAATTGATAATCTTCAACGAATGTTTGCTTATGCACAACATATACCAACATGGTTAGTAAGTTATAATGACCGTAGTTATCCCAATATTGAAACGATGGTCAGTATAATAGAACCATACCGCAATGTTCGTGTAGAACGCAAAAAATATGTAAATGGTAGAGGTGGTAAAGGGAGTGTTGCTGGTAGTAATGAAATATTATTCGTATGTACAACTAAATAAACCTTATTAGATTATGACAAACTTTGAAAAGTGGGATTTAGAATTCCGTAATCAGAATCTTTTTGCTTTTAACAATGACTCGAATGCCTTACTTTGGCTCAAAGTCCGTGCTGTTTGTCGCGGAAAGCAGATAGACAAGTTTTTGGTAGAGAATAATTTGACATTGACCAAAACCAAAATTGCGGAGCAGAATGTTGAACTATTCGAACTGCTTGAACAGAAAGAGTCTGCATTGGCAATGTTAGACAAGTATCTGTGTGATAGAAACAACGAATGGTATGAGGCAATGGGTATAGATGTGCCTCAGCTGAAAGAGGATTTGTATCAAATTCAATACTATGCTTGGGGTGGCGACCAAAACAACTCGTTGGACAAACACCTTGTGAGTAGATACGTCAAAGTGATTAGTAAGTATCGTGATCTCGTTAGCAAACAAGGCGAAATAGCAGAAAATGCATGGAACTATGTTCAGACTAGCTGGTATAATAACTGGACATCGTTTCTTATAGAATCTATATTCAAACGTCATCCGAAAGTAATCTCTGCCGTAGGTGAGATTAAAAGCGTAGATTTCTTCATCGAAAACATGCCTGTAGATTTGAAAGTTACGTACTTCCCGAACCAGTATATGGATGAAAAGATTAAGGCTAAATTAGAAGGCAAGACAGAAATTGCATGGTTAAAGATGAAAGCAAAAGAACAAGAAATAGGTTTTGACAAGAATCTTACTGACGTGCTGTTAAAGTCTGTCCTTTTAGAGAAATTCGCAGAGCGAGGACTATATCAGGTCATCAATGAGTTCAAAGCAGCCCAAAAGGCTGTAGTACTTGATGCAAAAAGCAATCCAGCAGAACTGATAACATGGCTTTATAGTAATCAAGGAGAGATGCGTTTCGGTGCTGAAAATCGTTTATTTGTAGTTCTTGTAGATTCTACAGATATGGAGCAATCATGGAAAATGAAACGTGCTTTCACTCAAATTGAGCCCATCGTGAACAATTACCTTGATACATTCACCAACAATTCTTTGAAAAAGATTGACTTTACTTTTATTAAGAAGCAATACTCTAGCCTTGCAGATATCATTTTTGTAATAAAGGAATAACATATTGTCACTATTTCAAGCGGACAACACCTTATGTCCTCCCTACACACACCACCACACACATTTGTGTTAATTTGTTAATTAGACTATAACCAATGGCCAAAAAAGAAAAAAGATAATAAAAATTTTTTCGATAAATAGACAGTTTCATCGCATATAAAAGCGACGATTATTTCGGAGTATTTTCCATCGTATTGTAAAATTATATGTAATCGTAGTACATACGCAAAAATTAAGAACTAAAGCCCGTTCCCTTCAAGCAGAAGGCAAAGCGATTCTTGAGAATGCAAAAAAAGAAGTAGAAAAAATGATAATGGGATAATAAATGTTGGAAAGAGTTAAATATTTTTCTAAAACTGATTTAAGTCTATCCTATAATCTGCAAATGGCAGAAAATGTGGTAGACTCATATTCTAATGGTAAACAGCCTAAAAATATAAGCGATTACCTTGAATTATATCAAATTACACTATTTGTGAAAAATGGCGTAGTTTCTGACAAGTGGGATGAACTCAAGAAAAAAGAGATAAGTCAATATACATCAGTCGTAGCCAAATATTTTCATACAATAAAGGCAGACGAAGTCCCTGCTTTATTTTCGTCATTAGAATTTGAATATACAGATGTATTTTGGAATGTAATTGATGCATTTCACATTAACGGGCTTATTACTAAAGATAACCTTCAACTTATCTTGGCTAATAGTCCATACGCACTAAATGAAATACTCAAATGTGCATGGTTAGTAGAAAAGAATAATCAAGTCTTGGCTGATATATTAAAAGAGCAAGAACAGGCTGCTGAGTATTTACTGGATAGATATGTGTCCGAAGACAGATTCGGAGATAGTAATAGAAAAATATTTATTCCCTCTGCATTAAGTTTAGACGATAAAGATAAAATTATTAGTGATTATCTTGATTGGTCAGACGTTAATTTGAATTATGTACGTTTAGTCATAGTCGCTAAAAATAGTCCTGAATTTCGTATATCTGATGCTACACGACTAAAAGCCCAACGAAAAGAGAAAGAACTAAATGACCAAATTCTAAAACAAAGTAATCCGTTGCGAATAAATTACACGATTAGCATGTCGGAAGATGTGGATGCTCCTATCAAAGCAATAGGGAATGGGGAAAATCTAAATCCTACATTAATATATAATAGTCATGTTCTTCGGGCGCAAAATGCAGAAGGTTTGGTGTTATATTGTGCCAGAGTGTTTGAATTTACCAATCAATTAGGTTTGATATCTTTAGTGTCTAAAAAGTCAAATAATGGATTAACAGATATATTATTAGGACTGTCTGCACAAAATACATATAAAGTCAATACTTCTTTTCATTTTAATGAAGCAATGTCGTCATTACAAACACAGGCGATGCAAGATGTTTTGAATAGAGATGGTCGATCAATTGAAAGTGAACTTAAAACTTTCTATGAGGATTGTTTGTCAAATCAATATAGCTATCATGGTATACCGATAGATTTTGCTAATCCTTTTGATAAATGGAGGAGCAAATGTGCCATATTACTTCCTCTAATGGATAATATTGCGCGTCAATATACAGCATTCGTACAGAATGGAACCGTAGACCCTGAGTTTGTGGAAATCATGTCGCCTATGAAAATAACGGATGTGCCAAGTTGCATTACGCTAAAGTATTTTGTTATAAAGGAAATGCCTGTCACATTGAAAAATCTTTTTTACTTGTTCTTCAGTGATCAAAGCATGCTGACATATGTGGACCCATATAAGGACAAACATTATCATACTTTTTATGATTTAATATGTAATGAAGATAAAATCATATATGAGAACTACCGTGAATATCAAAAAAGAGGTCTAGATTATCTTATTCAAGAAGGATATTTATCCGTGTCTCAAGATGGTTTTTTGCAAGTCCTAAAGCTAAAAGAGATATTTATTTTAAGGCTTTTATATGAGTACCACGCCTGTCCATATTGGCAGTGTAATGCAGAAGAACAACGCATTATAATGGAGATGAAGGGAAAAGGATGGGTTAAAGAAGATAACCATCTCTTAACTCCGGAAGAACGAGATTATTTCAGTTATTACTTAAATAACGAGAAATTTACAAATGGTCCGGCATTGCGCAACAAATATATGCATGGTGCTATGACAGGAAACAGCGAAAAGCAACATCAAGCAGCATATTATCGTTTATTGAACTTGTTCATATTGCTAACGATTAAGATATATGAAGATTTGCGTTTACGGCAGATGTTAAATAAATAATTATTGAGTATTACAATTACCTATTATGAAATACGATAAAGCATTTTTTCATCAGCAACTGCTTTATTTAAGTTTAATAAAACTGACTTAAAGACATTACTTATCCCTCTTCCACCTCTCCACGAATAGCACCGCATCGTGGCTAAGATTGAACGAAATAGATAAATGGGTTAAATAATGATAATTAAACCAATGTAAATTGACCTTTACGGTCTAACCAAAGAAGAAAAAGAGTATACAACACTATGAGTCAACTAATTCACATAGACAAAGACTATCAGCAGTGGATTGCCACATTAGGACAACAGTTCAAACAAGGTCAAATTAAAGCAGCTATACACATCAATAGCGAGCGAATATCGTTTTATTGGACCATTGGAAAAGATATTGTAGAACGCCAATTAGAGAAACGATATGGCGAAAGCATTATCCGCTCTATTAGTCAAGACTTACAAAAAGAATTACCCAATGTAAGCGGTCTGACACCCCAAAATATTTACTATTGTAAGAAGTTCTATATTATGTATAGTCAGGCATTTGAAAAAATCCCTCAAGTTGAGGGGAAATCGGTGTTACCAATACATTCTCAACATGCGGTGGAGATTTTCCCCCAAGTTGAGGGAAAGTTCCCATTACCTATTTTTGCTATACCATGGGGACACCATAAAGTGCTTATGGATAAATCGTTTACATCTTCCGAAGAACTTATTTTCTATGTAAACAAGATATTTGAAAATAGTTGGTCGCGTGCAGTATTGCAAAATATGATTAAAGCAGACCTTTACCATAAACAAGGTCATGCAATAACCAATTTTTCAGCAACATTACCATTGCCTTCCGGCGATTTGGCACAATCGCTAATAAAAGATCCTCTCAATTTGGATTTTTTAACGTTAAAGGAACATTATGACGAAAAACAGTTGAAAGATGCATTACTTCGTCACATTGGTAAATTATTGATGGAATTAGGTACAGGATTTGCTTATATGGGACGAGAGTATTTATTAGAAGTGGCGGGAAAAGAACAGTTTTCTGATATGCTTTTTTATAATACTCGTCTACATGCCTATGTTGTGGTAGAACTAAAGGTAACCGATTTTGACTCCCGAGATTTGGGGCAATTAAGTGGATACATGTCATTGGTAAACCATGTACTAAAAACTGATATTGATAATCCAACAATGGGATTATTGATTTGTATGGAAAAGAACAATACGTATGCCCAATATTGCTTAGAGGGATATAATCAACCCATTGCAATTACAGCATACGATGGAATACAAGTTTTGCCAGACAATTTCAATGATTCGTTGCCAACACAAGCGGATATTGAAAAAGATATTTCTCGTCTATGACCTCTACGGCTTAACCGAAGAAGAAAAAGAAATCATTAGAAAATCATAATTCCTCACCCCATTCAACAATTTGATTTTCAGAAATATCGCGCATCCACGCAAGGAATGTATCGGTAGTAGAACGATAGTAGTCCATACTATGTCCATAGAATTTCCATCTCCGCGCAAGAATGCGGACATGTGGGCTATGTGGGTCATGTTTTCTAAAAACCTCTATCGCGCGCGTGAAGGAGTTTTATAAATACATGTCCGCAATGGTCTCTTGACCCGCAGGCACAGTGTACAAAACACACTATCATTGCAAGGTCTGTAGCGCAGCATCTACGGAGCATCTACGCAGCATCATAGGACTGACGAACCCTCAACAAATCCTTGTGTGGCTACAAAAACGGAAAGCCAAATCACCGAACGAAAATCCGCCAAATTACCGAAAAAATATAAAAAATATTTGCGTATCTCAAAAATTTTTCTTACCTTTGCAGTCGCAAAGGTTATAAAGATGAAACAACAGACATTTATTATCAAAGGTAAGGGCGGTATGGCTGCCGAAATCAGCACCTTTGGAGCGAAGGTGACGAAGTTAATTGTTCCAACGGCAAATGGAGAGAAACGCGATGTCGTGTTAGGGTTCAATAGTCCCGAAGAATGGCAGAGCCAAGAACTCTATTTTAACGCCGTAATCGGACGTGTCGCCAATCGTATCAAGGATGGACGCTTCACGTTGGACGGAACCGCTTACCAACTCGCCATCAATAACGGGACGAATGCACTTCACGGAGGTTTGAAGGGATTTAATGTGCGGTTATGGAACGTGGTAGAACAGTCGCTTCATAGTCTCACACTACATTATCGCGCTCAAGATGGGGAAGAGAACTACCCCGGGAACTTAGACGTGTGGGTTACTTACACCCTTACACGGGAAGGAGCCCTTGCCATACACTACCAAGCAAAGACGGATAAACCTACGATTATCGGTTTGACCCAACACGCCTATTTCAACTTAATGGGCGAGGGGCATCCAACGGTGCGCGATCACCAAATACAGGTGTTGGCAAACCAATACACGCCTACGGATGACACACAATGTCCGACGGGTGAGATATTACCGGTAGAGGGAACACCAATGGACTTCCGTCAACCTACATTGATCGGGGATAGAATAGATGACCCGTTCTTTGCTTTAGGGCGAGGGATAGATAATAACTGGGTTATCAACGAGGCGTTGGAGCCGAGTAGGAAAGAGCCTGTTTTAGCCGCCAGAGTGAGTGTCAAAGACTTAACGATGGAGGTTTACACCACCTTCCCTGGCTTGCAAGTCTATACCGGCAACTGGGTTGAGCAGCATAAAGGCAAATGCGGCAAGATGTACGATGTACAGAACTCGGTCTGCTTAGAAGCGCAAAACCTGCCGGATGCTATCAATCACACCAACTTCCCCTCGCCTATCCTACGCCCGGGGGAGGTTTATGACGAAACGACGATTTATAAGTTTATCTAATGGAGAAGATTAGAAATTTTTGTATTATTGCCCACATTGACCATGGTAAATCCACCTTGGCAGACCGAATGTTAGAGATTACGAACACGGTGGATGTCAAGAAGATGGAGAGCCAAGTGTTAGACGACATGGACCTTGAGAAAGAGCGTGGTATCACGATCAAGAGTCACGCTATTCAGATGCAGTGGAAGGGTCACACGCTCAACCTTATCGACACTCCGGGGCATGTGGATTTCAGTTATGAAGTCAGCCGTTCTATCGCTGCTTGCGAGGGAGCCATATTGGTTGTGGATGCCACACAAGGCGTACAAGCCCAAACGATTAGCAATCTATATATGGCCATAGAGCACGACTTAGAGATTATCCCTGTGCTCAATAAATGCGACATGGACAATGCCATGCCCGACAAGGTGGAGGACGAGATTATTGACCTTATCGGTTGCAAGCGCGAGGAGATCCTACGTTGTTCGGCTAAGACGGGCGACGGTGTGCCGGAAATCTTAGACGCTATCTTAGAGCGTATTCCTGCCCCCGTAGGGGACCCGAACGCGCCTTTACAAGCCTTAGTGTTTGACTCCGTCTTTAACTCGTTTAGGGGAATCATTGCTTATTTCCGCATCATCAACGGAACCATGCACAGTGGCGATCTCGTTCGGTTTGTAAACACGGGTAAAGAGTACGATGCCGACGAGATAGGTATCTTAAAATTAAATATGCAACCCACCCAAACATTAAGTGCGGGCAATGTGGGATATATCATCAGTGGTATCAAAACCTCCACGGAGGTTAAGGTGGGCGACACGATTACGCACGTGGCGCGCCCTTGCGAAAAAGCCATTGCAGGATTTGAAGAAGCCAAGCCGATGGTCTTTGCCGGAGTCTATCCTATCGAAGCCGAGGATTATGAGGACTTGCGTTCGTCATTAGAGAAACTGCAACTCAACGACTCTTCGTTGAGTTTTATGCCGGAGAGTTCAGTGGCATTAGGTTTCGGTTTCCGCTGCGGTTTCCTCGGACTGCTACACATGGAGATTGTGCAAGAGCGTCTGGACCGCGAGTTCGACATGGACGTGATCACCACCGTGCCGAACGTTAGTTACAACGTGTATCTGAAGGACGGCAAGATGGTGGAGGTGCATAACCCTGCCGGAATGCCCGATTTGACAGAGATAGACCGCATCGAGGAGCCGTATATCCGTGCGTCTATCATCACCACGAGCGCGTTTATTGGACCGATTATGACATTGTGTCTGGGTAAACGAGGGGAGCTGGTCAAACAAGACTATATCTCGGGCGACCGAATGGAGTTGCTTTTCGATATGCCGCTCGGTGAGATTGTCATTGACTTTTATGACAAACTCAAATCGATAAGTAAAGGTTATGCCAGTTTCGATTGGCACACGAATGGGTTCCGTCCGAGTAACTTAGTCAAACTCGATATCCTGCTCAACGGCGAGCAAGTGGACGCGTTATCGACATTGACCCATCGCGATAATGCAGAGAACTTCGGAAGGCGAATGTGTGAGAAACTCAAAGAGTTACTTCCGCGCCAACAGTTCGATATCGCTATTCAGGCTGCGATCGGAGCGAAAGTGATTGCGCGTGAGACCGTCAAACAGGTGCGCAAGGATGTGCTCGCCAAGTGCTATGGCGGTGATGTAAGCCGTAAACGCAAACTATTAGAGAAACAAAAACGAGGCAAGAAACGCATGAAACAGATTGGTAATGTGGAGGTCCCGCAGAAAGCGTTCTTAGCGGTCTTGAAACTCGATTAAAAACCGAAAACTCGAATAATCGAATAATCGAAAACTCGAAAAAAAATTAAAATATGGAACACATGATTATGCCGGCTTGGGCAATGATTCCCTTCGCCCTCATGCTTTTGGCGATTGCTATCGGTCCAATTATTGCCGAGAAGTTTTGGGAAAAGAACACGAACAAATTATTAGTCTCTGTTATTTTAAGCCTGCCTGTGATTGCGTTTATGCTAATGAGGCGTATGGGCATCGCTTTGGTCGATACCGTCTTCTTTGACTATCTACCCTTTATTATCTTGCTGCTTTCGCTCTATGTGGTGACAGGCGGAATCCATTTTGGTGGAGACCTCAAAGCCAAACCGATTGTCAATACCCTCTTTTTAGCGATTGGTTTTGTGTTAGCCAGTCTGATGGGAACGACCGGAGCGGCGATGTTACTTATTCGTCCCGTCTTGGCGACCAACCAACAACGCGAACACAAGATACACACCGTGCTGTTCTTCATCGCTCTTGTAGCCAACTGTGGTGGACTGTTGACTCCCCTCGGTGATCCTCCATTGTTTATGTTGTTCCTTAGAGGTGCTTCGTTCACTTGGTTTGCATCGATGTGGGCTCCTTGGCTCTTTACGGGAGTGTTGCTGCTGCTCATTTATTTCCTCGTCGATACGTATTTCTACCGCAAAGAAGACTGGGTGAACCTCTCCGCCGACTGCCGCGAAAAGCAACCGATGAAGATTACGGGCGGTCTTAATTTCCTGTGGTTAGTGGGTATCATTGCCAGTGTGGCTTTCATCAATAGCGGATTTATTCCTGCAATGGGAGAAGAACATGCACCTCTGTATATCAAATACTTGCGCGAGATAGCACTCTTGGCGATGGCTACTTTGTCGCTTGTCACGACCTCGAAGAAAGTGCGTTACGAGGAGAATAAGTATTCGTGGGATTCGATTATTGAAGTGGCAGCACTGTTCATCGGTATTTTCGTAACGATGGCACCTGCGCTTATCTTCCTCAAGCAGCATGCTGCGGACTTAGGTCTCACGCATATCTGGCAATATTACTATGCAACGGGAGCTTTGTCTGCCTTCTTGGATAATACGCCTACTGCTGTGGCGTTCCACTCGATGGCTACCGGTCTCAGTCCTGAAGTGATGGCATCTATGGACGCTACCCTTATTGCCGGAATCCCGGAGGTGCTGCTCAAAGCCATCTGTATCGGTGCGGTGTTCTTTGGTTCACTCACGTATATCGGCAATGGACCTAATTTTATGGTCAAATCGATTGCAGAAGCTTCCGGAGTGAAGATGCCCTCGTTCTTTGGCTATATGATTAAGTTCTCCCTTATTGTTTTGTTACCCATTTATATCCTCGTTCAGATTATTTTCCTATGAGCATCATTGACAAAATTATAGCTTGGTATTCCGCCCACATGGGATACGGTTCCATCGCAGGACTGATGGCGATTGAATCCTCTTTTATCCCTTTCCCCAGCGAAGTGGTTATCCCTCCTGCCGCGTTTGTAGCGTCGGACCCATCCAGTAGTTTATATGTAAGCGATATCTATTTGGTTAATGTGGGGCTGATTATCCTTGTCGGCACCTTAGGCGCCATGGTGGGAGCAATAGTAAATTATGTCCTTGCTATGTGGCTGGGCAGACCGATTATCTATAAGTTTGCCGATAGTAAGGTGGGACATTTATGCCTTCTTAGCGGGGAGAAGATCCAAAAAGCAGAGAACTATTTCAACGACCATGGTAAGGTTTCTACTTTTGTGGGGAGATTGATTCCCGCCATTCGCCAACTGATTAGTATCCCTGCCGGTCTGAGTAAGATGCACTTTGGGCAGTTCTTACTCTATACGTTCTTAGGGGCATTCATTTGGAACACAATCTTAGCAGCTCTTGGTTATGTGGCCAATGGGCAGATGGATCTTATACACAAATATAGCCACGAACTAAGCGTGGCTATACTGGTATTGTTGGGAGTAGGAATCGTTGCTTTTCTACTCAAAAAACTTATCTATCGGCGACGTATCCAACCAAAGCGTGAACGCAAAGAGGAGGTTTGAGAAGTCTTGGTTTCTGCGGGAGAATCTACATCAAAATTGATAATCCCATCTTCTAATTCCGATTCCTCCGGCGTCTCCGAATTCTCCGATTCTTCGGGTGTTTCCGGTTGCTCCGGTTGTTCCGGTTGTTCCGGTGTTTCCGGTTGTTCCGGCTCTTCCGGCTCTTCCGATTGTTCCGGCTCTTCCGGTGTTTCCGGTTGTTCCGGTTGTTCCGGTGTTTCCGGTTGTTTGTTGCTTATGGAGGGTTGTTTATAGCCCGTTTCGCCGATATAGTCATATACTTCGTAGCCGGTAGCGATGATGGTGACACGCACAGCGTCGCCTAATGTCTCGTCCAGCGAAGCGCCCCATTGTACTTCCACATCATCGCCCACCTCTTTCAAGAAGGCGTTGATTTGGTCTATCTCTTGCATCTGAATAACATGTTCGGTAGAGCAATAGAACTGCAACAAGATACGCTTAGCGCCATGTACATCGTTGTTGATAAGCGGCGACTCCAACGCGTTTTGAATAGCTGTCGTAATACGATTTTCACCTTCCGCTACCCCCACATTCATGATGGCAACATTGCCGTCTTTGAGGGTGTTATACACATCTGCAAAGTCGGTATTGATATATCCCGGGATAGTGATAATCTCCGCTATCGAACGAGCCGCATTGCAAACGACATCATCTGCTTTTTGGAAAGCGTTGAGTAGGTTGAGATCGGGATATATCTGTTTGAGTTTCTCGTTATTGATGACCAGCAATGCATCTACTTGTTCTGCCAAAGCCTCAATACCGAGACGTGCCTTATTGAGTTTGATAGGACCCTCAAAAGCGAACGGGATAGTGACGATACCGACCGTCAAGATACCCATCTCTTTGGCTACCGAAGCGACAATAGCCGAAGCACCCGTACCGGTACCTCCACCCATTCCCGCAGTAAGGAAAAGCATCTGCGTTCCGTCGCTTAAAGCCTCTTTGATTCGCTCCCGACTCTCTTCTGCGTATTGTTGTGCTTTTTCGGGACGACCACCTGCTCCTAAACCCGGACCAAGTTGTAACTTAGCCGGCACAGAGGACTTGCCTAACGCTTGCTTATCGGTATTGCAAACTAAGAGGGTCACTCCTTGTATGCCTTGATTAAACATGTGGTTCACAGCGTTACATCCGCCGCCACCCACTCCCATCACCTTAATGATGGCATCCTCTTGGATATCCAATGGGATAGTGATTAGTTCTTCCGTATTCATAGTTATAATTTTTGTTCGTTTGAAAATAGGTTGATGGCGGCGTCCTTAACCCGATCTACCAATTTGGGTGCTTTGACTAATTCGCCTTTGTGCGTGTCCCTGTGATAAGCACCTAACAACAAGGTACCTATCAGCGACGTATAGCGAGGCTCGTAGTAGATAGGATCGGTATCTCTGGGCAATAGCACATCGTGCGCGCCATACATAACTTGAAGGTTTGTAAGCGAGTGGAGATACTCGTCTAACCCATGTAACATCGAACCGCCACCCGTGATATAAATCGTGTGAATGCGATCCCCATAAGATAATATCTTATCAATAAACGGTTGCAATATCTCATGCAACTTCGACTCTATCAAATCCGCCAAATCCGTGAACGACACCACCCAATAGGGTCCAATCTCCGGCACAACGGAAGGGATACGAAGGCGTTTGTTTTCTTCTACTAACGAGCGACTGGCACAACCATATTCGCATTTGACACGCTCGGCATTTTCAAAAGAGATACCTTGCTGCGCCAGCAACGAACTGATATGATAACTGCCTTGCGCCACCACTTTATGGTAAAGATATTCCGTTCCCTTATAGATGGACAAGGTCGTTGTCTTAGCACCAAAATCCAATACCGCACACCCCTCTTGCAGGATAGCGTCACCATCCTCTGCAGCAAAAACAGACAAGAGCGCATCTACACGCACAAATGACTGTTCCACCGAACGCATCGCTTGGTCAAAACTCTTGTCAAACTTCTCTACCCAAGACTTCTTTGCCACAAAAGCCGTATAATGCCCCTCAATCAAAGTGGCACGTTGGGTTTCATTTCGCACATCATCATAGTAAAACTCATTCCCATCCAAGATAAAATAGGCGGGCACCAGACCTAACACCTCCATATCGGGATAACGGGTGCGGATCTTGTCGTAGCACTCGTCCTCCATGTCCTGCAAATGTGCCTTTGTGATACGAGCAATATGCACATTATCGCGCTTGGCATGTACAGGAGCAATCCATGTTGGGCAACCGCCAATCGGCACAAAAGCCGTAGGCAGATTCGGTACACCTATACGATTGGCCAGTTTGTTAAGCACTTCGCCAATCATATATGCCGTGTTCCCCGATTGAATAACATTGGCTTGATCAATGCTCGGAAACTTCTGCGACTCCTCTGCTCCTAAAATGCGAAAAAGGTCGTTGTCTGTACGTTGTGCCGCAATAGCTCTCACTCCGTTACTACCTAACTCGATAGCCACCAGCGGCAATGTTTCTGTTCGTTGTGTCTGTTTAATCATAATGGTTAAGGGCGACCAATGACTTGGTTCTGAAAACGTAAATCTATAACGGAATATTGATAATCTTGTCCCCTCATACGTTGTTCGAAGGTTTGTAATTTTCCTAATTTCTGTATATACTCTTTCCCATCACCAAGGAGTATGTGTACTCCCATGGTATCCACTAACTCTATCGCTTGCGGTCCTTTCACATAAACCGACACAAAACGCGTCTCCCAATACGGCTTATGCTGTACATATTCTGCTACATCCCCAATGACTCCACGTGCCATGCGTTCTTCTACTCGCCCTCTAACCGGTAACACCGATGTCGTTATCGTCGAGCGAACGGGCATTCGCAGGCGGTCTGTATCCACGTAATAAGGATTGCCTTCCATCTCCACTTTAAGCAACGGAATACGTTGAGTCATGTTAATGCGCACAATACCACGCGAGGTCACATAACACTGGGCCTGACGAATCATCGGATGTTTCTGTACGCATTGCTCAATGGCTTGCGTAGAGATCTGCGAACAGGGCAGGTTAACCGGATACAAATGCGTGTTGCGCAGTACTGTCTCTATCTCTTCCACACTGACATACGTTCTCTCCAACGAGTCTTCAATACAGATCTCACATTGTGCACACACGGGATCAACAGGGTGCAACGAGAACCATATCGAAGCCCCAATCAAGTAACCGCCTACCAGCGCTACCATAATACCTAAAATAATATACTTAATAACTTCTTTCACTCTAAACTTGCTAAACCTGTTAAACCCGCTAAACCTGTTCAACTATAACCGGCACTAGCCTATCAATATCTCCTGCTCCAATCGTAATCAATGCCGTTGGCTGTTTGGGATTGATATGCTCTTTTAGGAATGCCACCAAATCGGCTTTCTCCACGATCGTTACAGGACAGGTCACTTTGCTCATTAGCATCTCCGAGTTCACTCCCTCAATCGGTTCTTCGCGAGCGGGATAGATGGGCAATAATATCAGTTCGTCCAATGCACTCAACGACTGCGCAAAACCGTCTGCAAAATCGCGAGTACGCGTAAATAGGTGCGGTTGGAAAACCCCTATCGTGTGCCGATTGGGGAAGAGCTTGCGCACCGACTGAATGGAAGAGGCAATCTCTTGTGGATGGTGAGCATAATCATCTACATACGCTAAGTTAGGACGATTGATGAGGATATTAAACCTCCGCCATACACCGGCAAAAGAGGATATTCCGACTCTCAACTCTTCTGCTGTCACCCCATTGAGCCAAGCCATCGCCATCGCTGCCACACTATTTTCAATATTCACCCACACGGGTGCGCCTAAGTTGAGGTCGGGAATAGTCGTTGTAGGTGTGTGAAAATCGAATACGATCTTCGCCTCCGACACGCGGATATGATCGGCATAAAAGTCTGCCGTCTTGTCCTCTACTGCGTAGGTATATAGTTTCGCTCCTTTTTTCAAACGAGGGGTGATAGGCAGTCCTTTCTTCATTACCAATCCGGCTTGAATGAGCGACGTATAGTGCTCAAACGCATCGCGATAAGCCTCGGGGGTTCCATAGATATCCAGGTGGTCGGGGTCAACCGCCGTTACCACGGACATATAGGGTGTCAGATGGTGGAAACTGCGGTCGTACTCGTCTGCCTCCACCACGACATAACTACTCGAAGGGTCGATCAACACATTCGACTGGAAGTTATTGCCTATTCCGCCAAGGAACGCATTACCGCCTATACTGGACTGTCGCAAGAGGTGAGCCAGCATCGTAGAGGTGGTCGTCTTGCCGTGAGTACCAGCCACACATAAAGCCCGCATCTGACGCGTCACATCGCCTAACACTTCGGCACGCTTGAGGATGGTGAATCCTTGCTGCTTAAACCATTGTGTTAATCGACTATTCTCGGGAACCGCAGGAGTGCGAACTACCAAACAAGAGAAGGGGCGCGTTACCCATTCGGGAAGACATTGCTCGTCATCTTCATAGCAAACAGAGATTCCCTCCGATTCAAGGGCCTTAGTCACGGGTGAAGGAGTTCGGTCGTAACCGGCACACTTATATCCGCGAGCAAAAAAGTACCGCGCAAGGGCACTCATTCCGATTCCTCCGATTCCGAGGAAATAATACGATTGTATTTGATTTTGTTGACACATAAAAAACGAGTACACTTCAAAAAACGTGCAAAATTACTAAAAATTCTTCATATATGCAAATTTATTTGCAAATATCGATATTTTGTTGTAACTTTGCAGCAAATTTCAAATTGGAATATTATGGCAACACAAGAAGAAACATTCAAAAAGTTAGTATCGCACTGCAAGGAATATGGTTTCGTTTTCCCCAGCAGTGATATTTACGACGGACTGGGTGCCGTGTATGATTACGGCCAAAACGGCGTAGAGTTGAAGAACAATATTAAGAAATATTGGTGGGACTCCATGACCCTACTGCACGATAATATCGTCGGTATCGATGCCTCCATCTTTATGCACCCCACCGTTTGGAAAGCCTCCGGACACGTGGACGCATTCAATGACCCTCTCATTGACAACCGCGATAGTAAGAAACGCTACCGCGCAGACGTGCTCATCGAAGACCAACTCGGTAAGATCGAGGAGAAAATCAACAAAGAGGTCGAGAAAGCAGCCAAACGTTTTGGCGATAGTTTTGACGAGGCGATGTTCCGTCAGACCAATCCTCGTGTACTTGAGCACCAAGCCAAATGGGACGCTCTGCACGCCCGTTACAGCAAGGCAATGAACGATATGAACCTCGACGAACTCAAGCAGATCATCCTCGATGAAGAGATAGTTTGCCCTATCTCCGGCACTCGTAACTGGACGGACGTTCGCCAGTTCAACCTCATGTTCCAAACCGAGATGGGTAGCACGGCCGATGGAGCGATGAAAATCTATCTCCGTCCCGAGACAGCACAAGGTATCTTCGTTAATTTCCTCAACGTGCAGAAGACCGGTCGCATGAAAGTGCCCTTCGGTATTGCACAGATTGGTAAGGCTTTCCGTAACGAGATTGTGGCCCGTCAGTTCGTGTTCCGTATGCGTGAGTTCGAGCAGATGGAGATGCAGTTCTTCGTTCGTCCGGGCGAGGAGATGAAGTGGTTTGAGCATTGGAAAGCGTTCCGCCTCAAATGGCATAAAGCCCTTGGATTAGGCGACGAGAAATACCGTTATCACGACCACGAGAAACTCGCTCACTACGCTAATGCTGCTACCGATATCGAGTTCCTTATGCCGTTCGGCTTTAAGGAGGTAGAGGGTATTCATAGCCGTACGAACTTCGACCTGAGCCAACACGCTAAGTTCTCGGGCAAGAAGATTGAATACTTCGATCCCGAACTCAACGAGAGTTATACCCCGTACGTGATTGAGACCAGTATCGGTGTCGATCGAATGTTCCTTTCCATCATGTGTGCTGCCTACAAAGAGGAACAGCTCGAAGGCGGCGACACTCGTGTCGTACTGAACTTACCGCCTGTCCTCGCTCCCGTCAAGGTGTGTGTGATGCCGCTCGTTAAGAAAGACGGACTGCCCGAGAAAGCACAAGAGATTGTGGACTCGCTCAAATACGATTTCAAGACTACCTACGACGAGAAAGACAGTATCGGCAAGCGTTATCGTCGTCAAGACGCTATCGGTACGCCGTTCTGCGTGACGGTCGATCATGACACGCTCAATGATGGCTGTGTGACGGTTCGTTATCGCGACACGATGGCGCAAGACCGCATAAAAATCGACGACCTCCACAAACTGATTGCAGACGCCGTCGATATGAAGAACTTGTTTAGGAAGTTGAAGTAATCATACCCCCCCCTGCCGATTAGGCGGGGGTGAGGGATAGACAACGAGTTAGTCGAGGTAGTACTCAATCGTAGTGACTACGCGGATGTGTTTTACCCAAGGTTGGAAATTGTCGGCATCAATAGTGAACTGACCTTGGCTGGCTTTGCGGATAGAACCTAAACGGCACTCGGCATCGTCGGCGAACTTTTGCGCTACGGCACGAGCGTTGATGGTGGCTTCCTCAATCATAACCGGTTTGAGGTCATTGAGACCATTGAACTGATAATCAACCTCCCAGTTATTGACATTCACAATCAAGCCTTTAGTCAGCAACTCGACTTGGCTCCCTTGACTGGCAATAACAATATCAACCTTGTCCGTCGAAACGATGATCGTGGAAGAGATAGAATAACGATTTGCCGGTTTGTTGTCGGAATAGTTATACACCCAACGGTCTTCGATATCCGTACTGCCTACTTGAATGTCAGAAGCCTCAAATCCTTTGTCCAAAAGGAACTTCGTGATGGTCTTGTTCGCCTCTACCATACTCGAACGAAGGGCTGCCATATTATTGCCTTCCAGTCGATAGTTCAATGGCCAAACAACATGGTCGGCTTTGACATCGCGCGTGGATAGACCTTTGGCGACTACGGCGCGATCTTTTGTAACTACTTGGCGCATGCCAAGAAACATAAACAAGCCTGCTAAGGCAATACTTCCAGCCAAAAGGGCTGCACTGAAAACATGTTTCATAATTATTTACTATTTGATAATTTACTATTTACAATTTATTTTATCATTTGACATTTTGTTCCATTTTCTTGAGTTTCTTGCGGAAACGGACGTGGAAGAGGACGGCAGCATTGGCTAAACCAAAGATAAATCCGATCCACATTCCCGGTGCTCCCATCTTAAGGACGAAAGTACAAACCACTCCTACCGGTAAGGCTATCAAAATGTATGCCACAAAGGCAAAAAGCATCGGTTTTTTCACATCCGTGATACCTCTCAACATCGCCGCTCCTACGCACTGCATACCATCTGCGTACTGAAATAACCCAGCACAAAGAATAAGTGTAGAGGCAATCTCTATCACTTGCGGATCGTTGGTAAAAAGATAAGGGATATAGTTCCGTAACCCTAACATAAGCGAAGCGCCGATGGTGTTCATCAGTAGGCATAGGTGGATACTGGCATTACTTGCCATCCGCACTGCGACAAGGTCGCCCTTGCCCAACTGGTGACTGACCCTGATTGTGGTAGCAGCCCCGATACCGATGGCGAGCATAAACGTCAAATCCGCTATCTGATTGGCTATCTGGTGGGCACCGAGCGCTTCCTTACTGATCCAACCGATAAGCACGAAAGAGATGGTAAAAGTAAACGTCTCCAAGAACGTCTGAATACCGATAGGCGTGCCAATCTTCAAAAGGTGTTTGGCAACGCGTTTATTGGTTTGATGGCATTTCAGATACTGTCGCCAAGGGCGATAAGCGGCAATGACCACAAAAAAACAGACGGGCATCAGCAAACGTGAGATGAGTGTAGCAATACCCGCACCGGTGGCACCCATCGGCTCAAAACCGAGGTGACCGAAGATAAACACCCAGTTAAGGAAGATATTGAGCACATTCATCACCATCGTGATGGCCATCGCAACCCACGTGTTACCCAGTCCTTCCAAGAACTGTTTTTGCAGACAGAAAAAGAGGAACGGAATAATCGAAATGGTAATCAGTAAGTAATAGCCTCGTGCTGCCTCTATGACTTCGGGCTCTTGACCAAAATGGTCTAAGAACGGATAAGCAGAAGCTAACAACACGCCCATTATCACACTTAATCCAATGGCAATCATAAACCCATTAAAAAGCAGTCCGCCAATCTTAGCTGTTGCCTGCTCACTATTGCCCGTTGCCTGCTCTTTTCCCACTTCATAACCAACGAGGGGCGTGAGTCCCATGAGCATTCCCATAGCAAAGACCATAACCGTGAAGAAGATCGCGTTACTAAACGACACCGCAGCGAGGTCGGCAGTGGCATAATGTCCCACCATAATCGTATCAAACAGTCCGACGAGCGAGGCGCCTAACTGCGTTAACATCACAGGGAAAGCGACTTTAAGATTGCGCTTGTAATATGGAAGATAGTCTTTGAGGCTCATTTATCAAGGGCGGGAGTTACTTCTTTGGCGTAGGCGGTAACGATCTTGCTAACCAGTGGGTGGCGCACGATATCCTTCTGATTAAACTCCACAATAGCAATCCCGCGAATGTCTTGTAATCGCTCAATCGCATCTTTGAGACCCGAACGCTGACTGGCAGGAAGGTCTATCTGTGTTAAGTCGCCCGTGACAATCATCTTACCATGGATACCCAAACGGGTGAGGAACATCTTGAGCTGCGGAATTGTGGTGTTTTGCGCCTCATCCAAAATAACGATAGCGTCGGACAAAGTGCGACCACGCATAAAAGCGAGAGGTGCAATCTGAATAATTCCACGCTCCATATAGTCCGTCAGTTTGACGGACGGAATCATATCCTGTAACGCATCGTAAAGGGGTTGCAGATAAGGGTCGATCTTTTCTTTCATGTCACCCGGCAGGAACCCTAATTTTTCACCGGCTTCGACGGCAGGACGGGAGAGGATGATGCGTTTGACTTCTTTGTTTTTGAGTGCTCTGACGGCAAGGGCAATAGCGGTATAGGTCTTGCCGCTACCCGCAGGACCGATGGCGAAGAGTAGGTCGTTGTGGTCGTATTCGTCCACAAGGCGTTGTTGGTTTAACGAACGAGCCACAATCATCTTTCCACTCACGCCATGCAGGATGAGGTTGTCTTCGAGGCTGTCGTTAGGCTGTTCACCGTGGATGAGTTGAAGGATACGTCCTTCGTCGAGCACATTATGGTCAAGACAGAACTGCTCACAGAGACGGAGGTTGTGGTAAAACTTCTCAATGGCAGGCTCGCTACCACTCACTTTGATTTGGTAGCCGCGTGCAATGATGCGCACATCGGGGTGCTGGTTCTTCAAAACCAACATGTTTTGGTTGTTTACACCATAAAAAAGAGCGGTGTCAAGACCATCGTTTAGTTCAATGATTTTATCCATGTTTTAGCGGGTTTAACAAGTTTAGCGGGTTTAACAGGTTTAACGAGTTGGGTAAGAGGGGATAGTAGTTAAAAATTGTAATTCGGGTTCAACGCGTGCCACCATGGTGGTGGGACCATTATGCAGGATGAGGTAGGGCACATGCAGTTGGTGGTTATAGATGGCAGCTTGGTCTAATGTCTTTTGCGTCAGAGGTACGGTCTCTGCTTTAAACTCGATGATAATC
The DNA here is from genome assembly GCA_045627765.1 of Paludibacteraceae bacterium. Classification (GTDB taxonomy): domain Bacteria; phylum Bacteroidota; class Bacteroidia; order Bacteroidales; family Paludibacteraceae; genus Colicola. The sequence continues at coordinate 29,553 of JAZQOG010000027.1, forward strand.
AGTGGTTTTAGTTGTGCATCATAGACAATAGCATCTGCCCTTTTGTCTAAAAGGGGAACTTCGACAGCAATCCGTTCCTTTGGATAACCATAGTCCGAGACCAGGCGCGTCAGAAACATTTGACGCACATACTCCTCCGGAGTGAGCCGAACGAAACGACGACGCCACTCACAGAAGACATAGTCTTTACAGTTGATAAGTCTTGTCTTCATATTTAATTAAAATCTGTCCATTGTGGAAGATCTTTTTTGGGTATAGCGAATTTGTGATTTGTGATTGGTGATTGGTGAGTGAGGTTTGATAGTCTTGTTTGATAGGCCATAGTTCGAGGGCATCGTGAGCCCACATAACGATAGCGTCCAAAGGTTGTGTGCGGTCAACATCAATGCCCGTATTGAAAGCATCCTCGATGGTGATGTCCTCGCCCGGAATAAGGGTGACGTAACGGCACACATCGCTGCTATCTACTTTTTCAACAACTTCGGGCAGACATTCTTTTTTCTGTGAACCCACCGACCAAGCTGCGGTAGGCGTTATCTCAGGCAGGCCGAAATAGTTCTTGAAACGACCTTGCACATTCGTCAATACGTGCCCGTTCTCAAGACCTTGTCCGTAAGGCTTGCCGGTGGTGGGATTCTCGGTGTCATAGATGAGCATAGAGCCGGTCTCGTCCCGTACAAAAATATACTTATCGTATTTCTTGGTAACAACGACATCTCCTAAGAAAATTGTTTCAAAGTCTTTTGCTTGTACCGCCTCGGCTACGGTCTTGACGGCTATCACATGAACCATGACCGGCACTTGATGGGTCACACCGGTAGAAGAGAGAATGACGGTATCTTGATAGATCCCTTCTTCGCTCGCCGTGAAGGAGATCGTCAGTTGGTCACCATCTTGGTCTAGTTCGTTGGCATCCACAGCAAAGATATCTCCTTTTGCCAAGCGGACTGTTATCGCTTCGGTCAGTTTATTGCCGTTAACGAGAATAGTGCGGACACCGGATACTCCGGAATTTAGACGCACATCGCCGAAGTTTACGAACGAGGCAGCGATGGCGGGGTCATCCGTGCCTTGGGCTTCGGTATAGCGGTAGAGGGCAACTTTCGTCTGACTATTCGCATCGCCATAGCAGCCGAATAGTTGGTCCGCGGCGTTGTACTGCAGGTATTTGCGTTCGGAAGTGCCTTGGTTGGTGAGGGTGGCTTCGCCATTGGTGGCGATGGTGATATCCCAATAGCCAAAAGCCCCATACGAAGGCGAATCGACCTTGTCCCAAAGCGTGAGTTTATTCTTTGTTCGACCGCCATCGGCTACCAAGTACAGTCCTCCATAACCGATATCTTCGATGTTCCAAACACTCGTTGATCCGCCCGGAACGGGTAGTTCGTGGAAGAGGTATGCCATTTCCATGTTAGGTTCCACTTCGGTGCGGTTTTTCGCATAACGCGCCTTGACAGCGTGGATATTGTTTTTACTTACTTCGGGGTCATAATAGCCCATGATCTTATCCGTTACACCATCGGCAATACCGAAGATGACGAGGTCGCTATCGCGTAGTTGATTAGCGTTTGTGACGAGTTGGAAGGAGGGTTGTGTAAACGGATTGGAACCACCCTCCTTCGCGCGGATAGAGATGGAATTGAGGTTGATGGCATTCTCACTACAGGTTATCCAAAAACGGATCTTACCCGTCTGCGGCGTTTCCAAACGAACGACAGAATCGCGCAAATAAACACCCGAACCCGAGGTGGCTGGTTTGTTGATGACGATACTGTCGTAAGGGTTGGAACCTACTTGCACATAGATGACTCCGCGCCCTTTGCTGCTGTTTTGACAGAAGTTGAAGTCGATTCGTCTTACTTCCGTGAACGACAATACCGAAGTTGCTCCTGCACCGGACGTTCCGGTTTTGACACTGACACCTTGACTGTAAAGCCGCCCTTGTGCGTCTGTTCGACCGGTCATATACTCGGAAGCCTGTTGGTCACAAACCCAACCATCGGTCTTGCCGTCACACTTAGTCGCTCCCACTTGGCTTGCCCATTGGAGGGAGGTGAACTGATAGGTGGTTATGCCTGCGTGCGCGCACGTGCATGTAAATAAAATAAGGAGAATGAGTAATTTTTTCATGAATTATGAATTATGAATTAAAAAGGTAATCTAAAGATTCTTGAATAAGGGACTCGCCAACCACTTGTCCCCAAATGGGTTGACCAACGGCTTTCAATAGGGTAAAACGAATCTCGTTGGCGTTGGTGTTCTTTTTATCTTGACGCATCTTGTCGATGAGTTGGGACACTTGCTTGCAGTCGCATTGCGGTTTGCCATAATACTCGTTCATGAGGTGGGTGAGTTGGGTAACCACATTTTTGTCTAACCCGCACTGCACATGACTGATATACGCTTCGGCAATCATTCCGTAGAGTACGGCGTAACCGTGGTTGATTGAGGGTAGGGGAGTAGGGGAGTAGGGGAGTAGGGTTTCTAATGCATGACCGATGGTGTGCCCAAAGTTAAGGACTTGGCGCAGTCCTGTCTCTTGGGGGTCTTGGTTGACGATAGACTGTTTGATACGGCAAGACTTGTCTATGAGTGCTTGCAGTTCTTCGTTATTTGGTTCTTGCGCAATATCATATCGCAGTAAGTCCTGCCAATGGTTCTTATCGGCAATGAGTCCGTGTTTGAGCATTTCGGCATAACCGCTGAGTCGTTGTGTGACAGGGAGAGTGCTTAACCAATGGGTATCAATGAGAGTAGCTACGGGTGTGTGGAAGGCTCCGATACTGTTTTTTAGTTGTCCATAATCGAATCCTGTTTTTCCTCCCCAAGCCGCATCAACCATCGCGAGTAGGGTGGTGGGGATGTTGAGGTAGTTAATCCCTCGCTTATAGGTTGCGGCAGCAAAACCTCCCATATCAGTGATCGTACCTCCGCCCACGTTAACGAGTAGGCTATGACGAGTAGCCTGTTCGGTCAAGAGGAAGGACCATATTTTTTCCACTTGTTGCAACGATTTATGCTCCTCGCCATCCTCAAGCCACAAAGTGGGATAGGAACATTGGGCAAAAGAGGATAGGGTAGAACTCATAATAACCGAAATTCGGTCGTATGAACCCACAAAAGGAACCAAAAATGAACTAAAATCGTACATATTTTGTTACAAATTTCAAAAAGATTTGCAAAGATACAAAATTTTTTGTAATTTTGCAGCCTAAAAGTGTATTTTTTTGCAAAAAAACGTTAAATTATGCTGAAAAAGAGTATTTTTTTCCTAATTTCATGCCTTTTTACCTTGCCTTGCTTGGCAAAAGTCAATTATTTGACGACGGCAGAGTTCAAAACCAAAATCTTTGACTACTCAAACAACAAAGAGTGGAAATACGAAGGTCAACCTTGTGTGGTAGATTTCTATGCTACTTGGTGTGGTCCTTGCAAACGTTTGGCTCCCATCATGGACGAACTGAGCGAGACCTACAAAGGTAAAATCGCTTTTTACAAGGTCGATGTCGATCAAGAGAAAGAACTGGCTGCGGCTTTCGGGATTAGTTCGATTCCGCAAGTGTTGTATATCCCAACGAACGGCAAACCTTCCCTGCAAGTGGGACTGTATCCCAAAGAAGAAATCGTTAAATTATTAGATGCCTTATGCCGGTAGAATTAGGTTTACTCATCCTCAGTTTGCTCTTCTTTGTCAGTATTTTTACGGATAAAGTGGGCTCTCGTTTTGGAATACCGGCGTTATTGCTATTCCTGTTTGTCGGTATGCTGTTTGGTCCCGAGGGGGTAGGTTCGTGGTTCGGGTCGAAAAGTGTTGCTTTCTCGATTGATGTAGGTTCGGCACAAGCAATGAGTACGATTGCGCTCAGCGTAATCCTGTTCTCGGGTGGCTTGAATACGAGTATAGGCGATATCCGTCCTGTAGCAGGACCGGGTGTGACATTGGCTACGTTAGGTGTGCTCTTGACCGCATTTATCACGGGCGGAATCATCTATTTCGTTTTTGGTTGGATACCTGCGATGAAGACCATCCCCTTTGCCTTTGCTCTGTTGGTTGCCTCCACGATGTCTTCTACCGATTCGGCATCGGTGTTCTCCATCTTAAGAACGAGAAGTATCTCACTAAAGCATAATCTGCAACCGTTATTAGAGTTGGAGTCGGGTGCTAACGACCCGATGGCGTATATCCTTACGATTACGTTGATAGGGATTGTAACGGCAGGAAAAGGAGTAGAGGTATCTGCTCTGGCGTTGGTACAAGAAGTGTTCATCCAATTGGTTGTGGGTGCGGTATTAGGATATATCTTTGGAAAGATAGCGATTTTCTTGCTTAAGAATGTTTCGTTGAGTAACGAATCGCTTTATCCGCTGATGATCTTCACGTTCTGTATCTTCAGTTTTGCGGCGTCTTATTATATGCGAGGTAATCCGTATTTGGCAGTATATATCAGTGGCTTAGTGATTGGAAACACGAAGTTTGTGCGTAAGCGTCAAACGACCTCTTTCTTTGATGGTCTCACTTGGCTCAGTCAGTTGCTGATGTTCTTGATGTTAGGTCTGATGGTTCGCCCCTCTGCATTCTTGCGTCTGGATGTGTGGCTGCCATGTGTGATTATCTCACTGGTGATGGTGTTTATTGCTCGTCCCGCTTCGGTGTGGTTGAGCCTACTTCCGTTTGGCAAACAGTTTAGCAATGTCGATAAACTGTTTATTAGTTGGGTAGGACTGAAAGGCGCAGTGCCGATTATCTTTGCTATCTTGTGTGTGGCCAATAAGGTTCCCCAATCGGAGTTGATTTTTAATGTGGTGTTCTTGTGTACGTTAGTGTCATTGTTAGCACAAGGTTCGTCGCTGACGAAGGTGGCAAACAGCCTGCACTTAGCTACACCAAGACCCAAGGAGAAACGACTCGTTTACTTCGATATTGACCTGCCCGAGGAGATTCAGACCTCCGCTTCGGAAATCATGATTAAAGAGTCGGATTTAGCGAATGGTAATCAGATTAAGGACCTTTCCTTACCGCAAAAGACGTTGATCATCATGGTACGCCGCGGAGAGAGTTTCTTTGTGCCGGTAGGGACAAGTGTACTCATGAAAGGGGACCAACTCCTTCTTATCTCCGACCGCGCAGCCAAAGAGGCGGAACGAAAGATTGACGAGGACGATGAGTTCGACTTGAACCAATGGAGCGAGGAGATGAAGGCGAAGATCCAAACGAAAGTGCAACAACGCAAAGAGCAACTGCAACAACTGAAAGAAAAATCGCATATTAAAAAATGAAAACGACTGTCTTTTTAACCGGTGCTACGGGCACCATGGGCTTTGCCGGACTGCAAGAGATCATCCAGCGTCCCGACCAATATACCCTTCGTATCTTGGCTCGTCCAAGTAAGAAAAACAAAGCCAAACTGGCTCCTTACCTTGACCGCTTAGAGGTGGTGTGGGGTGACTTGACTTCGTACGAAGATATCTTAAAAGGGGTCACCGGTGCCGATATCGTGTTGCACGTAGGGGGCATGGTTTCTCCGCAAGCGGACTACCGTCCCGAGGCTACGCGCAAAACAAACCTAACGGCAGCAACGTATATCCGCGATGCCGTTTTGGCTCAACCCGAAGACCAACAACCGAAAGTGGTGTATATCGGTTCTGTCGCTCAGATGGGTGACCGTCGTGAGCCCCTTCATTGGGGACGAGCTGGCGACCCTATCTGCGTGAGTGCCTACGACCATTATGGTATCACCAAAACGTTGGCAGAGCGTATCATCACCAACTCGCCTATCAAACAGTGGGTGAGCCTGCGTCAGTCGGGTATTCTCTACCCCGCTATCTTGAAGAACTTTGATCCGATTATGTTCCACGTACCCGTGCGTGGAGTGCTGGAGTGGGCAACGGTAGAGGATAGCGGACGACTCTTAGAGCGCGTCTGCCGTCCCGAAGTGCCGCAAGAGTTCTGGAACCGGTATTACAATATCGGTTCGGGCAATGACTATCGTATCTCGAACTATGAGTTTGAATGCCTCCTGCTCAACGCGATAGGATGTCCTAAACCCGAAAAGATCTTCTCGTCTAAGTGGTTTACTACGAGGAACTTCCACGGTATGTGGTATATTGATGGAGATGTTTTGGAGAACTACCTCCACTTCCGTGCCAACGTGCCCATCAAGGAGTACTTCAAGCAGATGGCGAAGTCCGACACCCTTCCCGGTTCGCTGCGCTTTGCCGTAAGGTCTAAACTCGTTTATTTGTCCTATCTTGTTCCCCATATTGTCAAATGGGTGATGGGACGATTAGCTAATAGTGTTGAACATGGCACCCAATGGTGGCTGAAGAACAATAAGAAACAGCGTATTGCCGCTTATTACGGCACATTGGACGCGTACAAGGCTATTCCCGATTGGAAAAATATGGACCTTAGCCATAATTCCGAGACGCCGGTCCTGCTTGACCATGGTTGGGACGAGACCAAATCTGTGGACGAATTGACGGATAAGGATTTGCAGAAAGCCGCTGCGTTCCGCGGAGGCAAATATGTAGGCAATGACGAATGGGAGTGTGCCCAAGGGCATCGCTTCAAAGCCAATCGCAGACTGATCTTACTCGGTGGACATTGGTGTCCCGAGTGTTTCCCATATCCTTATCCCGCTCCGATGAAACTGGACTTTGGTTTCCCGCAGAAGGCGCGTCCGTGGGCGTGGGATCAAGAAGCAAAACGCAATCCGTTCTTTGCTCAGTTATGGGCTCCGTTACACGATGCCAACGAGGATAATGTCTATGGTCCCGAAGTGTTTGAGGGTTGGGAGAAAAAGAAGTAAGTGAGGTCAGCATGTATTTTGATGAGTTAGCGTTGTCGGATGAAGTGTTGGATGCCCTTTGGGACATGCACTTCGATACCTGTACCCCTGTACAAGAAAAGACGATTCCTGTCATCCTCGATGGCAAGGACGTTATCTCATGTGCCCAAACGGGTACGGGAAAGACAGCGGCATATATCTTACCTCTATTAACAAACCTTGCTTTCGACGACCACGACCCCAATAAGTTAAATGCTATCATCATGGCACCAACGCGTGAGTTAGCGCAACAGATAGACCAGCAGATGGAGGGATTTGGGTACTACGTACCCTTCTCGTCGGTGGCTATCTATGGCGGTAACGGCGGAGGCGAATGGGGAACACAAGTGACGGGATTGCAGACCGGTGCGGACATCGCTATCGCTACACCCGGACGGTTGCTCAGTCTGATGAATATCTACGATATCGACTTCTCTGGCGTGAAGTATTTTATACTTGACGAGGCGGATAGAATGTTGGATATGGGTTTTTATGATGATATCATGACTATCGTCAAGCAACTCCCGAAAGACCGTCAAACCATCCTCTTCTCGGCGACGATGCCGGAGAACATCCGCCGTATGGCTCGCGCAATAATGAACAACCCGCAGGAGGTGAAGATTGCTATCTCCCGTCCGCCGGAATCGATTCATCAGTTCGCTGCGGATGTATATGAGGGACAGAAGACGAAGATGTTGCGGTATATACTTTCCGAACTCGAGGACGGACCGCACAAGGTTATCCTTTTTGCAGGAAAGAAACAGCGAGTCAAGGACTTAACGATGGCACTCAAAGCCCAGCATATAGATGCTCGGGCGATGCACTCGGACCTTGAACAGAAAGAGCGTGACGAGGTGATGCTCGATTTTCGCAATGGGAAAGTGGGTGTGTTAGTGGCAACGGATATTGTGGCGCGAGGAATAGATGTGGACGATATTCCTCTCGTCATTAACTACGATGTGCCGAGGGACGCAGAGGATTATGTGCATCGTATTGGTCGTACTGCTCGGGCGGAGAACAAAGGAACCGCCATCACACTCGTCAGCCAAGACGACCAGCGGTTCTTTGATAAGATAGAGCGGTTCTTGCAGAAGAAAATAGAACGGTTAGTCGTTCCTGCGGAATTAGGAGAGACACCTCCGCCTTTTGTGCCTAAGAGCGGGTCAAAAGGGTCTAAAGGTGGGCGGTTTAAGCGTAAAGGAAATAACCGACCATTCCACAAACGCAAAGCAACAAAATAGGGTGACTGAGAATTTCGGTCACTTTGTTTTTATAGAACATCGGCAGCACCATCATCGCTAACACCACTCCAAAGATGGTCCAACTCTTCCAGTCGATGAACATCGCCGGAGTCATCAACGTATAAGCAGCATGAGCGACAAGGACGACCACAAGGATACGGATGATGCGCATCGTCACTTGGAAGGTTTTGGTTTGGTTCCACTTGTCTTGTATCTTCTTGTATGCCCAACAGATAGCGAGCATAATAATAAGGCTCGGAAGGATAACGGCAGTGGTGGTGAGAACGCTGCCCCAAACGCTTCCCGTCACCGTATAGCCTACGTATGTGGCGCAGTTGATACCGATAGGACCGGGGGTGACTTGAGAGATGGCCACTATGTCGGCAAACTCTGTCTCACTCATCCAACCATATCGTAACACCTCGTGTTGGATGAGCGAAAGGATAGCCATTCCTCCGCCAAAACCGAGGAAACCAACCTTAATAAACGATATGAAGAGTTGCCAGTAGATCATATATGTTTAGCCATCCGAATGACCGCTGCTGCAATCAAGGCTACCACGGCGGGACGAACGCCCTTGAAGATAGCTTCTACGGTCGGGTTGTGTTGTATTTCTTTGAAGAGCATGGCGACGAGTAGAATAATGATAAACGATGGCAGCACCGCCCCTAACACCGTGGCAACGATACCCTTCCAGCCGTAGATCTTCCATCCGATAAAAATGGCGGAATTGACGGCAATCAGCCCGGGTGCGGCTTGTGCCAGAGCAATCATATTAACAAACTCTTTGGCATCAATCCAGTGGTGTTTATCCACTACCTCTCGTTCGATGAGAGGTAACATCGCATACCCTCCGCCGATGGTGAAGGTTCCGATTTTTAGATACGTCCAAAAAAGCTGTATGAATAGGTTATTCGCCACGCAGTTGTTGTTTAATGAATTTACTCATCATGTTGATGGCGGCATTGTTATGTCCTCCTTGCGGAATGATTACGTCTGCAAACCGTTTGCAAGGCTCGATGAACTGCTCGTGCATGGGTTTGAGCACACGCTGGTAACGCTCGATCACCATCTCCGTGGTGCGGCCGCGTTCCACGATGTCGCGCTCGATAACACGAATAAGACGGTCGTCCGGATCTGCGTCCACGAAGATTTTGAGGTCCATCTGGTCGCGTAAAGGCTTGTCCCAAAGGGTCATGATTCCTTCGACGATAATCACCTCTTTAGGCTCAATGTGTACGGTCTCGGGTTGACGGGTGGAGGTGATATAGTCGTAGATAGGTTGTTCTACGGACTTACCCTCTTTGAGTTCTTGGAGGTGACGACGGAGCAGTTTCCATTCGAAGGCGTCGGGATGGTCAAAGTTGATTTTTTGACGATCCTCTACAGGGACATCCGAAGAGTCGTTGTAATAAGAATCAAGAGGGATAACGACTACCTCCCCTTTCGGGAGACGTTCTGTAAGTTTTTTGACTACGGTGGTTTTGCCGGAACCGGTACCACCTGCAATGCCGATAATAAACATAAAAGAAGATTGTGTTTGTTTTCGGACTACAAAGGTACAACAAAAATTTGGAATATGCAAAAAATAATGCAAAAAATTTGTATATTTCAGAAAAAAGTCGTAATTTTGCAGTGAAATTCATGTAAATAGATAAATAATAAATCCATCATTATGAAAAAATCTTTGATTTTATCAATAGCCCTGATGCTGAGTGTCGGACTATGGGCGATTGAGCCTACGCGTATTATTCGTTTGTATTCCTCTCTTGAAACCCCGCAAATCGACCTGTACTTACCTTCAAATAGGTACAAGGATGTTCCCGTCTTACTCACTATTCCCGGAGGGAGATATGCTTTTGTGTCATCCGGTAACGAAGGTGTCAAAGTGGCTGAGTTCTTCTGCCCCAAAGGCATTGCTGTAGCCGTACTCAAATACCGCCTACCCAACGGACACGAGAATGTCCCACTGACAGACGCTTGTCAAGCTATGGAACTACTTCGTGACAGCGCTTCCGCTTGGAACTTAGAGGGGGATAAGATCGGGGTGATGGGCTTCTCGGCAGGTGGACATCTGGCGGCTTCGCTCTGCACTAAATATACCTCCGCTAAGGCACGTCCCGATTATGGAGTGCTGATCTATCCGGTTATTAGTTCTGATTCCACCATCTGGCATAAGGGCTCGTTCAAGAACTTAGTAGGCGAGACGGCTACGACCGAACAATTCGCTAAGTGGTCCATCGACCATTGCGTTACGCCCCAAACGCCGCCCTGTCTATTAGTGGCTTGTGAGGACGATAAGACCGTGCCTGTAGAGAATAGTCTTCGTATGTATCGCGCACTGCGTGATAACAAGGTCGAAGCCGAGATGGTTCTTGTTCCACAAGGGGGACACGGATGGGGCTTTGAAAAACAGATTCCCAAACGCGACCTCGTGGATGCCTCTATTACGCAGTTTATCTATGCTCAATTAGGAGACAAGAAAAACGCAGAGATAGTTCGTATCTATCGAGAGAATATCCGTCGCGAGGAACGCGCTGCGGATTGGGCTAAATATTATCGTTACCAAAAGCAAAACGATAGTATTATAGCTAATCATATCCCCGTCAAGGCGGTCTTTTTAGGCAATAGCATTACCGATAACTGGGGAAAGTGGAGACCCGAGTTTTTTGAGAAATATAACTGTGCTGCGCGGGGAATCAGTGGGCAAACATCTTACCAGATGCTTGTTCGTATGCAAGCCGATGTGATTGACTTGCATCCTAAGATGGTTTTCCTTTTGGTCGGCACCAATGATATTGCGTGCAATAACGGTCCTATCTCCGATGAGCATTTTATGCAGAATGTCCGCTCTATTTGCGAATTAGCAGTCGCTCATCATATCAAACCGATGATATGTTCTATTCTTCCTCATCGTGCGTTTAATTGGAATCATGATGTAACCGGAGTAACTGAGCGTGTGGATCGTGTTAATGCTTTGCTCAAAGCGTATGCAAAAGAGAAAGGGTACACGTATATTGATTATAATAGTGCCATGCGGGATGAGGATGGCGGTATGCGTCCCGAACTGAGTAACGATGGTGTACACCCTTATAAGGAGGCATACGATATTATGGAATCCCTTGTCATTCCGTATCTTAAACGCAGATAACGCCGACAATTATAATTTATCACCTAAAAACGTGCTTTTTGTGTGTGCATACATCGGTAGCACTTCGTTGGATGTATGTAGGATGCGAGGTGAATTTTAATTTCTTTTTAGTGATGTTCAAGCAACAATTATGTTGCAACAAATGATTGCTTCTGGCTTTTTTCAAGTAAAAAAAACATGAAAACCCAATAGAAGTTTATTCTGCCGAAGAATTATCTGCGCATACGTGTAGTGTAGATGATATGTGTGATCATTTGATTGAAAGAACTCATCGCTATTTTGCAAACAAATCGGTATGCGAGTAATTGTTGACGCACAAATAGAAGAAACTGATGAATTAATTGTTTATGTGGCAGAAGCTTGCCATAGTTTATTGTATCATAATTAGATAGTTATAGCCTATGATAGTCCGACATCGTACATTGCCCGTCACCCACTGACGTGAAATTTCAGTTAGATTTTCTTTTAGATTTTTAGTTAGATTTTTGAGCGATAGCGATTAAAAACTATTGCTCAATTATTTTTTGTCCTTCTTGTTTAGATTTTTTTAGCGTAGCGTATTATTGTTTACACCCTGCGAGCGTCCGGCATAGGCTCCGCACCGCTTCGCGGAAGATTTTTGTTGTTTAGTACCTGCGGTGCTTGGCGCGGTTGCCGTGCGTATTTCCTCGCATCTGCGGAATGAATTATTAGGTGGATGCGCAGCAGACACGGCGGGTGAACCGCAGGTGAACCAGCCCTACTATTGATTTATTTATTTGGATTGGGAGCTCGCTCACGAAGACAAATAATAAATAAATAGGAGAAATAATAATTAGCGTAATCAGCGGGATATATCAGTGAAATCTGTGGAATCTGTGAGAGATTTCTTAAATTTTGAAAATAAATTTGCAGATATCAAAAAAAAGTATTACCTTTGCGCCCGATTTTGAATATTTAGATAAATACACTAATATAATTATGAGAAAAATGGCAGAAATACAGCGAATAACCTCTTCTTTCGGGGGGGGGGTACTCTTCGCATGCAATTTAGTCTACTCGTCATAACATAGATAGCAATGCCTATCCTGACATATCGTCGGGGTAGGCTTTTTGTTGTGTTGAATAATTCACAATTTAGAAAACTAATATCTGCGATGATATTATAACCCAATTTATTAACCCGCTAATCCCCCATCCCTTTTA
>JAZQOG010000028.1:0-68664 GCA_045627765.1 Paludibacteraceae bacterium
TTCAAAATGTTGATGGGCTTGTCTTGCTTCTTGCGCAACAGGTTATTTAGTTTTTGAATGGTGGTAATGATGATTTTCTTGTCCGGGTCGGGGTCGTTCAGTTGGTCTCGCAGTTTATTGGAATTGCTGTTGCTGTTGGCACAACCCGGCTCAAAGTTGTCATACTCTTTCATCGTCTGATAGTCGAGGTCTTGTCTATCCACCACAAACAGCACTTTCTTGATGTCTGATATTTCGGTGGCTAATTGGGCTGTCTTGAACGAGGTGAGGGTCTTACCGCTACCCGTAGTATGCCAAATATAACCACCCGCTTTGATTGTGCCTTGCCATTTGTTGTTCAGCGCTTGACGGATACGCAGCAGAATACGCTCGGTGGCGGCAATCTGATACGGGCGCATCACCATCAGGTTCTTATCCACTGTAAACACGCAATAATCCGCCAATATACGGATAATGGTGTGTTTGGCAAGGAATGTTCTGCTAAAATCCTCCAAGTCGGCTAATATGTTGTTGTCGGCATCTGCCCAGTAACTGGTAAACTCAAACGAATTGCTGTCTTTCTTTATTTTCTTTTGCCGTTGCCGTTCTTGCTCTTTGATATGGGCGTAGCGCGTCGTGTTGGAGTAGTATTTGGTTTGGCTGCCGTTGCTGATAACGAATATCTGCACATAGTCGAACAGGGCAGCCCCTGCCCAGAATGAATCGCGTTGGTAGCGGTCGATTTGGTTGAATGCCTCTTTGATACTCCCACCGCGTTTTTTGAGTTCGATATGCACCAGTGGCAAACCGTTGACCAAGATGGTTACATCGTAGCGGTTGGCATGGTTGCCACCTTCGGGGATATATTGATGGATAACTTGCAGGTTATTGCGCATCAGGTCCTCTTTGTCCATCAGTTTGATGTCCACTATATCCCCATTGCTGCGATGCAGTTCGCGTATCTCGTGTTTTTGGATAATCTCGGTCTTGTCCTCGATAGTCTTGTCGCCTGCTATCTCGGTATTGAAGAACTGCTCCCACTCGCTATCCGTGAAGGTAAAGTTATTCAGTAGTTCCAGTTGGGTGCGCAGGTTAGCAATCAGTTCCTGCTCGTTGTGAATGGCAGGGTTGGTATAGCCCTGTGCTTTGAGTTGCTGAATGAGACGGTTCTCCAGTTGTGCCTCACTCTGATAGATGTCGGCTTCGCGTGGGATAACCTGATACGAGGTCATCACGGTAGCCATGCCTTGTTCGGCTAAGATTGCAAATTTATCCACCATATTGATATGTGTTTATGCGCATTGCTCAAAGGCAAGCAGTTTTTCACGATAATATTTGTATTGCTTTTTGCGTTCGGTTAATTCGTTTTCTATATTGCTTACCAACTCCTCCATCTTGTCTAACTTAGCCACAATCTCCTCCTGTACAGGCAGAGGAGGAAGAGGGATGGAAATCTTCTCACACAATATTTTAGATACATTAAAGCGTGTGACTCCATTAGCCGTTTTAACGATTTGTTTTCTAATATTTGTACTTCTAAACAAATGTGCCATAAATGAAGGGCATATATCATCTAATGAAGTAAACCGATAACCAAAACAAAAACTATTCAAGTAAATATCCTCCTCTGTTTTGGTTGTCATTACTGATGTCATTCCACACTCTTCGGGTGTTTCTGATGAACCTGTAAAGAGCACATCTCCATATTTAATGGTGTGTTGTTTTTCACCTTCACGAATAAACACCTTATCTTCTACATCAATCTGCAAAATTGGATGAGCAAAGACATTCATGTATGTAATAAACTTGGCATTACCATTTGTAAAGTCTTCTTTCGTTTTACCAGAAAGCCCACTATAAAACTTGCCAATCTCTCCTAATTGTTTCCATTCAATCCTCCAACTGGGGGGGGGTAGTTAACTCATTGAAAGACAGCAGTTTATCGCGATAAAACGCGTACTGCCTCCGTCTTTCTTCCAATTCCTTCTCCAAATTCTCCTGCAAATCAGTCATCGCATCCAATATCCGCACAATCTCCTCCTGAACAGGCAGAGGAGGTAGAGGAATAGAAAAAGACTCTAACATTGGTTTTCTTATGGATGTTACTGCTGCTGTTAGTGCCTTCCCTAGTATATATTGTTTAAAATGTGCACTTAAATAATAGTAAATATATTTGACACAACAAGCATTATTAAAAATTAACCGATACACTCTTTGATGAAGTGCGTATTTCCCTTTAACATAATGAAAAATATCGCCAATTCCCCCTTCTCCTGGTATTAGAATTGCTTCTTTATCATCAAACTCAAATGTGTGCGCCTTCAGTATTTCTTTAGAACGAACATACAAAGGATATTCGCCACCTGTTGCTTCGTCTTGTCGATTACTACTACCAGTACAAATTTTGCACACATCCCCTAATTTCACCCATTCCACTCCATTGGGGCAGTATTTTTGTAATAGTATTTCGAGATTATTCACCATAATACTAATTCTTTTTTTTACATATTGAGGTATCTACAATATTCAGCAACAGTACGCTGCAAAACACTACCCGGACGAATTTGTTCTTCGTATTGAATAACCATCATCGGGCTAATACTACGATTAAGCGAATAACGAACCACGTGCATATCCGATTCTTTACACAAAATAATTCCAATGGAAGGATTCTCACAAGATAGTCTTTCTTCTTGGTCAAGAACCTCTAAATAAAACTCTAATTGACCACGATAAGACGGACGATATTCGGTTGTCTTCAATTCAATTGCTACCAAGCATTGCAAACGCCGATTGTAAAAGAGAAGATCTGCCTTATAAGGATGCCCATTCACATTCAATACATGCTCTTCATCTACAAACAAAAACTCCTTACTGCCCAATTCCAAAATAAACTCTTTCATATGCTGCACAATACCTTTTCGCAACCGAGGTTCCTTGTATTGTTTGGGCAACCCTAAAATATCGAGATACATCTTGTCCTTAAACTGAACATCTGCTTGTGGATAAAGTTCCTTCATTGAAGCGGAAAACGCCTTGTTCTTACTGAGCAAAGACTCCATTGTTTGCGTTTTAATGGCTCTCTCTAATTCCGTATTCTTCAATCGTTCACGCCCGGCATAAAGCATATAGAATAGTCTCTGCTCATCGGATTTGCATCGTGCCATAATGGTAAGATGATTAGACCAACCCGTGGCAAAAAGAATATCAGGAATTTGTGACAATGGCGTTGTCACAGATTCGGAGGACACAATTTGTGACAATGGCGTTGTCACAATTGCCGAATGGGTGGACGATTCCCTTGAGATAGGCAACAATGGTAGGTTAACATGCGACAGCAACGATGCAAATGTTTTGGATGAATAAGTCTCGTATAAATCTACCATGCGGTAAATAGTTCGATAACTCCATCCGCGACTCGTTGGATCTTGAGCCGTAATGTATTCGGCAAGTTTGCGAACCACACTTTCTCCCCAATCAGAAGATTTAAGTTTGCTACTAACATAGCCCCCAACCTCCCAAAACATCTTTAACGACTCATTATTAACAGTGGTGGTAGCCACTTGCCTATGAGTAAGTATAATATGGTAGATTTCTTCAAAATCCTGAATGGGCATTATCGAAAGTACCTCGTTTTCCATAAACTAAAAATTAACTATTTAACGCTTTTACTATTTCATCCACCTGCCGGCGGAGGGTTTGACCTTCTTTCACCAATTGCTGCAAAGTACTATTGACCGCATCTATATCTATCTTCTCGCGTTTATCCTCCTGCTCCACATACGCAGAGACAGACAAATTATAGTTATTCTCCTTGACATCGTTGTTATCCACCAAACGGCAGAAATACTGCTTGTCCTCACGCTGTTGGTATGCCTCTACGATGGCATCTTGATGCTTCGGCTCCAAATGGTTTTTATTGCCTATTTTCTTATACTGATTGCTGGCATCAATAAATAATATCTTGTTATCGGGGCGTTTACCCTTGCGCAATACGATGATACAGGTGGCTATACCCACACCGAAAAACAGGTTCTGAGGCAGTTGAATTACCGTATCTACAAAGTTATTCCGTACCAGATACTCGCGAATCTTCTGCTCTGCTCCGCCACGGTACAATACGCCCGGAAACTCCACAATGGCGCATGTGCCACTCTCTGCCAAGTGATACAGCATGTGCATCGTAAAAGCCAAGTCGGCAGCACTCTTGGGCGCCAAAATACCCGCAGGCGCATAACGCGGGTCGTTCATCAGCAAAGGATTATCCTTGCCGTCCCACGGCAGACTGTACGGAGGATTGCTCACAATGGCATCAAAAGGCATGTCGTCTTCATGCAACGGACGATGCAAGGTGTCGCCTAACTGAATATCAAACTTCTCATAGTTGATATTATGCAGGAACATGTTGATTCGGCACAGGTTATATGTGGTCGGGTTTATCTCCTGACCGTAGAACTGCAAACGGTCTTTCTTATCGCCTGCATACTTGGCAAACTTGAGCAACAGCGAACCACTACCGCAAGCAGGGTCATACACCTTGCGCAAATGCGGATTATCATGGCTGGCTATGCGTGCCAACACTTCGCTCACCTCTTGAGGTGTAAAGAACTCTCCGCCGCTCTTGCCTGCTGCGCCTGCATACATCTGCATCAGGTACTCGTAAGCATCGCCAAAAGCATCTATACCGTGCTGCGTAAAACTGCACCCCAAATCCATATCCTGCACCTTCAGCAATACCTTTGCCAGCAACTTGTTGCGCTCATCTACAGCACCGCCCAAGGCATTACTGTCAATCTTGAAATCCGAAAACAGCCCCTTGAGGTCTTGCTCAGAAGGAGTGTTAATAGCCGAATTTTCTATGGCTTTGAATATCTGTTGCAGGTCGGTATTGAGGGTTTTGTTCTGTGCAGCAGTCTTGCATACGTTTTGGAATAATTGCGAAGGCAGAATAAAATAACCCTTCTCCTCTATTACGCTTTGACGGGCTTCTTCTGCCTCTTCATCGCTGAGGTTGGCATAATCAAAATTCGGGTCAAGGTCACGCTCTCCGGCATTGATATAGTCGCATAAGTTCTCCGAGATAAAGCGAAAAAACAATGTGCCGAGTACATATTGCTTGAAGTCCCAACCATCGACTGCTCCTCGCAAATCATCGGCTATTGCCCAAATTGTTTTGTGTAGTTCCTCTTGTTGTTGATTCGTTGCCATAATTGTTATTTCTCTTGTTTTTCTCTTTCTGCTTGCAAAAGTACTAAATTTTTCGGATATATGCAAATTTATTGCAAAATTTGCGTATGTGGGGAAAAAACGTACCTTTGCAGCGGAAACGATGAAAGTATATCAACTCATAGAACAAATGATAGCCGACGGGACATGGATAAAATGGTGTTCTGTGAGCGAAGATGCTATGAACAAAAACAAACAATACAGCATATATCACCTTATGCTTACCTTAGAGCCTCAGCGCCGTTACGGCTACCGTAAACGATTAGCGAACCATATAGCAGCGAATGGTATCAAATTTATGGGGGGGGTACTTCGCAAGTGGACGAAAATTGCATTAATCACGCTATTGTTAGTATGGAGCGCGATGTGTTTGAGTAGTGTTATTGCCATAGATACGCCAAACCGCCTATATCGCAAAGACATAGGCGGTTAGATGCAATGTTGCATTGTTGCATAAAAAAATGTGTTGGTTACAAGGGTTTAATCATTGACTCGATAAAGGCGATATATCTTCTTACCGCAGCAGAGTACATATGATGGGATTTTATATCTTGAGGGAGTTTTGCAATAGTTCGAATAATTGTACGTAAGTGTTCTACGTCACTTACTTGATATATATCATTTTTACCAGTTATGTCCTTGGCTATGTTTTGTACCAATAAGGAATGCATATATCCAAGGGTACGATATATAGAATATTTTGTATACTGTTTTTTTATAAGGTATTGATGAAATTGATAAGCAACACCCTCTGGTCGCTACAGTCTTCCATCCTCTATTTAATGTCTCCATTTGAATATCTGACTGCTAAACCAATAGCCTTCCCTAATAAACAAGGAACGGCATTGCCAATTTGTACTAGTTGTTTATTTTTCTTGCATTAGTTGATTTAGTTGTCGTAAATCGGGAAGAATCCGATTATATTCTTCTGGCGCATTTTCTCCCAAACGGAAAGTGGCAACTCCCATAGGTTTGCTATAGTCCCGAATGGCAATTTCTACCACAGTTCTATCCATTTCTCGACATAACACAAGCCCGATTGACGGGTTTTCGTGTGGCTTACGCACTTGCTCATCAAGCAAAGAAAGATAATATGCCAACTGTCCCAAATGAGCAGGTTGGAAACGACAATCTTTTAACTCAACGGCTACCAAACAATTCAATTGACGATTAAAGAAAAGTAAATCTACAAACTTGTCTTCATCACCCGATTTGAGACGATATTGTGGACCGACAAACATAAAATCTTCCCCAAATCGAAGAATAAAGTCACGGATATTTTCCGTTATTTTGCGGTTTAGCATTGGCTCATTCCGTTCTTCGGCACTCTCATACAAATCTTCGGCGTTGATAAAATTAAGCGCATAACTCTCCTTGAATGCCTTAAGGGTACGAACCGCCAATTGTGTATCAGGAATAGTCTCCGTAAAATTAGCCGGCAGATTGCCTCGATTTTTGTAAAGGTCCTGCTGAATAAAATCTTTCAAAGCGTATTTATTCCACGCACGAGTAGCACACATTCGGATATAAAAGACTCGCTCATCAATGCTTTTTATTTTGCGCAGGATAATGATATGATGTGTAAACGGAACCATTAAAAAATGATTCCAATCCAATTCGTCGGCTGCCGGCTGACGAATTTGTAGCAAGAGTTGATTTTCATCTATGGGCAAATCGTCGGCCACTGGCTGACGATTTACATATTCGCACCATTCCTCATAGAAAGTGCGCATATCTTTCATGTTTGTTTCGCCAAATCCTGTTAGTCCGGGTATCTCTTTTTGTAATTGCTCTCCAATCGTCTTTAATGCAGCAGTACCCCATTTGTTTTTACGAGAATTTTCCGAAATAAATTTGCCAATAGCATAGTACAATGACAATAATTCATTGTTTATGTGATGTAATGACCGTGCCTGACTTCGCTGTATGGCTTCTTTGATAAGACATACTGCTTGCTGAATGTCAGTTGTAATAACGACTGGTTTATCAATCATAGTTTATTCATTTTTAACAATAGATTGTACTCGAATATTATTTGCCAATAAAGACAACATATCAATATATGCCCACGCAAGAGTAGAAACATCTATAGCCGTTGTTTCTTGCCAAATTTGTATTTTATTGCATTTAACGCAATAAATCACAGTATTGGACTTTTCATATACAAAAAATTGTATCAGTTTGTGGTGATTTTTTTGCAAATGACCAATAATAGCCCTCCCCTTCATAAACATATCCATTACGACATCACCCTCTTGGGTATATCGTTGGATCATTTCATTAGGAATCTGGGGAGCAAAATTGCCGTGATAGTTGTTTTCACGCTTTCCTCCTTTAGCTCGTGGTCCCATAATCCACAAACTATCTACATTTAAATTTATATCACGCCATGTTTCGTTATTCAGTTCCATAATAATATTTTCTTTATCTCTTTCTTAAAAATCCCCACAACCGATTAGCGCCCAAAGGCACTGTCAATTTCTGCCTGCAAAAGTACTAAATTTTTCGGATATATGCAAATTTATTGCAAAATTTGCGTATGTGGGGAAAAAAACGTACCTTTGCAGGCGGATTAGGATAAGATTATGCGATTAAAACTACGTTTGGCATTGGAGATTGAACGTCTGCGACGCAAGAACCTGCAGCAGATTCACCCGCTACAGCAACTCTTTTGGGAATCTACACTCCGCTGTAACGTCCACTGCCTTCATTGCGGAAGCGATTGTATCGCGTCCGTGTCGCAACCCGATATGCCTGCAGAGGATTTTCTGCACGTGCTGGATACTGAAGTTACCCCCCATGTGCGCCCGCAAGATGTGCTTATCATCATATCAGGAGGCGAGCCTACGATGCGTCACGACCTTCCGGAGATAGGCAAAGCCCTCATGCAACGAGGCTATCCGTGGGGAATGGTTACGAATGGTCTGGCGCTGACGGAAGACCTGTTCCAACGGCTATTGCAATCGGGCTTGCGTTCACTTACGATTAGTTTAGACGGCTTAGAGGCAGAGCATGTCTGGCTGCGCCGGCACCCGCTCGCTTTCGAAGGGGCGACACGCGTCATTCGCTTGGCTGCAAAATCAGATATCAGATGGGACGTCGTGACATGCGTCAACCAGCGTAATATCGACCATCTCGGCGAGGTAAGAGACCTCTTGTGGCAATTAGGCTGCCGCAATTGGAGGCTGTTTGGTATCGACCCTATGGGCAGGGCAACCACTACCCCCGAACTGCTGCTTTCCGACCCGCAGTTCCGCCGGTTGTTGGATTTTATTCGCACGGAACGTCAAGCGGGACGGCATGTCAGTTATTCCTGCGAAGGCTTTTTAGGCGACTACGAAGGGCAAGTGCGCGACCATCTCTATCAATGTGCTGCGGGGATTAGTGTGGCGTCGGTCCTGATAGACGGAAACATATCCGCTTGCACGTCCATTCGGGGCAAGTATTACCAAGGCAATATCTATAAGGATAAGTTCTGGGACGTGTGGGAAAACGGTTTCCAAGCCTACCGCAATCGCCAATGGATGCGCGAGATAGAGCCTTGCAAGTCGTGCAAATTCTTCCGTTATTGCGAGGGAAACGGTATGCACCTTCGCCGCGAAGACGGCTCGCTAATGAGAGATTGTCAGTTAGGAGCAAGGAGCAAGGAATAAGGAGCAAATACCTACAATGGTAAATAAATGGTAAATTGTAAATCGTCAAATTGTAAATCGTTATAGTTGCCCCGCTTCTACGAGATTGATTACTCGCTCCGTGATACGGTCCTTATCCGCGCCGTCGTACCCTTCTTTGAGGTCGTTCTTAAAGAGTTTGGCTATCATCTGCCAGAAGTTGGCGCTCGCCTTGCCACGGTACTTTTTGATAAGTTCGTAACTCGTTTTATTCGATTCGCGTGCCATAAGTTTCATGAGCATTTGCCCCTGCGAAGCGTACATGTTGCGGAAGTCTTTTTCGTATTTCTTATAGAGTTGGCGCTCAAAGCGTCGCCACCACTTACGTTGCTCCTTCGTATCTTGTATCTTTGCCAATTCCGCATCGGCATATATCATATCTTTCGTTATCATTTTGGCGTAGGGCAGGCATTTCTTCACATCGCGTACTGTCCGCCAGTAGAATTTCTCTTGTCGGCGGTTCTTGAAGCGCATGGCAGGATAGACGTACAGGTCGTGCAGGAAGGCGAGATATACCGTGTCGCCTCCTTTGGTGGAGAGCATGAGCGAGTCGATATGCGGCTCCTGCCTGATTGGTGCAGCCTGTAGCGAAAGGGCAAAGAGCAGTAATCCTATGACAAGTTTCGTGCGATTCATTTCTTTCTCAGGGACAAAGATTGTGCCAAACTATCACCCACGACAAAAAGGGCTACCTTATGGCAGCCCTTTGCTTTATATTTAGGGTTGTGATTAAGCGAGTTTGTTAACGTAAACAGCCAATTTCGATTTTAGATTAGCTGCTTTGTTGCGATGGATAATGTTGCGTTTTGCAAGTTTGTCAAGCATCGAAGCAACTTTCGGCAACATTGCTGAAGCAGCAGTCTTGTCGGTGGTAGCACGCAGGTCACGAACAACGTTGCGGGCAGTTTTTGCGAAATAACGATTACGAGCTCTGCGAGTCTCGGTTTGGCGAATGCGTTTTAAAGATGATTTATGGTT
The DNA here is from genome assembly GCA_045627765.1 of Paludibacteraceae bacterium. Lineage (GTDB taxonomy): Bacteria > Bacteroidota > Bacteroidia > Bacteroidales > Paludibacteraceae > Colicola. The sequence goes on from JAZQOG010000028.1 coordinate 9,855, forward strand.
TGCCATCTTAAGTGATATTATTTTTTAAGGTTTCTAATTGCGTCAGGTTGTGTTTCAACCCGACCGTTAGTAGCGCATAGCGGAGTCGGACCGCTCTTTCCAGAATGAAAATCTGGCGTACTAACCGATATACGAATGCGCCAATTTGCCCTCCTCAAACATGAGTTTTCGTGAAAAGCGGGTGCAAAGGTACTGCAAATCTTTCAATTACGCAAATATTTTGCAAAAAAAAATGAATTATTTTGCTTTTTTATTGGTTATTTGCGGAAAAAGCACTACCTTTGCACTCGATTTTTATAAAAAACGACCAAGTTTCATGATGCAAATGCTGCATAGACATATCTTTCCTTTTATACTGCTGTGTGCGTTGTGTGCGCACGCTTCGCTCGCGAGCGCGCAAGACGATAAACAACAAGGTCCGGACTTGCAGACTACCGATAATACCATCTTCGATCCTACGCGCGAGGAGCAAAACAAGGAAGACTATCATTTTGGCGTGGAATACCGCATAGAGGCAGGCTATCAGCAGCCTTACCAACGTACGGAGAACCTCTCCTATCCGAATACTTACCTGCATGGAGCACGGATAGGTGCCACGTTCACGTTCCTCCTGCCTGCACATTTCTCTTTGCAGACGGGTGTGCTCTATTCGCTGGCTTACGGACATAACGACCAGCATTGGCGTTCACAATCGGCACCTACTACGCAAGAGGAATATATCCGCCATCGTCTGCTGGAGCATAACTTGACTATCCCTGTCCGTGCTTTCTATACGGTGCCGCTTTGGAAGAAACTTAACCTGTTCTTCTATGGAGGACCGCAGTTGCACATCGGGTTAGCAGAGACCGACTATATGCAAACGCACCTGAGTGAGCCGACCAAGCAATGGCTTGACGAGCAAGGCATACCTACATCGCAATACGACCGCTTCGGTAACGGCGAACTATGCCGCGCAAATATCCAGATGGGTGTAGGCGGCGGTTTGGAGTGGGATATGTATCGCCTGCAAGCAGGCTATGACTTCGGACTGAATAACCTCGTAAAGACAAAACGTATCGAGAACCAACAAATGTGGGAATGGGGCTGGTACGTCAGTTTCTCCTACCGCTTGAACGAGGCTGCCAAATAGCCGAGGATACGCTGGGGATAGACTATATAGACAGATATAATCATAGGGGGTGCCGCAAGGCTGAGATTACACCCATTGAACGTAGGCGGATAATGCTGCCAACGGAAGAAAGGGAGTCTTTTTTTAGAAGACCATAAATTCTCAAAAAACGGTATATCCCTAATATGCAGATATTAGGTATATGAAACGATTGTCATTATTCTTGTTAGGGTGCTTGGGTATGCTGCCGTGCATTGCTTCGGATACAGTCACGATAGTGATGAATCCGCTTGCCGATGTGGAAATTACTGCTCCTGTCAAGCAGGCTACCGCGCATAGTCAGACCTTGGATAAATCGCAGTTGGCGAAGCACAACCAAGGGCAGAACTTGCCGTATCTTATTAGTCAGACGCCTTCCGTAACGGTCAGTAGCGACGACGGCTTAGGTATAGGCTACACGTATTTCCGTGTACGGGGTACCGACCACGGGCGCATAGCCGTCAGTATCAATGATGTACCGCTTAACGAACCCGAGTCACAGACGGTTTATTTTGTCGATTTGCCCGACTTGGCGACGGGTGTAGAATCGGTAGATATCCAACGGGGTGTGGGCAATTCTACCAATGGCGGAAGCGACTTTGGCGCCGGCATCAATATGCAAACCCACACGCATGATAGTGTTTCCAAGTTCTCCGTCGGTTTTAACGGGGGAATGTATCGTACTTTCCGCGAGCAGGTCTCTGCTTCCATTGCCCTTCCGCACCGGTGGTACGCCACAGCACGTTTCAGTAAAATCAACTCCGACGGTTATTTGGAACGTGCAGCAAGCGACCTTTATTCCTACGCCGGGTCAATCGGTTATTTCTCCCCCAAGACGCAGGCATACGCGGAAGTGCTGGGCGGCGATGAGACGACGTATATGGCATGGAATGGCGTGTCGCGTGCCGAACTGGATTCGTGCCGCAGGTACAACCCCGCAGGCAAATATATTGATGATGAGGGGAATACGGCTTATTATCCGAATCAGCACGACAAGTATGCCCAGCAGCATGCCCAACTCCATTGGAATCAGCGTTGGACGTCCAACTGGCATACCGTACTCACGCTGCATTACCGCCACGGACAGGGCTATTATGAGCAGTACCGAACCGATTTCGAGCACCTTGCGTCCGACTATGTCTGTCGGCAGCAGATGGAGAATCACTTCTTCGGGGCTATTGCCCAATTCAAATATATTCACGAGCAAGCCGAACTGCAGGCAGGAGGTGCTGCGCACGGTTATGTAGGGGACGAATGGGGTAATATCCTTTGGACAAGGGATAAGGAGCAGGCTTCGATTGCCTCTTTCTTCCCCGAGTACTACCGCAATCAGGGACGCAAGACCGATGCCAATGCCTTTGCACGTGCCAATTGGTTTGTGATTCGTCAGTCGTTGCAGTCGCTCACGCTCTTTGCCGATTTGCAGTACCGTTATGTTCGTTATGCGCTTACGGGAACAGCGGAAACAACGGGTTCCGACTCGCTGGCAGTCTTGCGGAACTACCACTTCTTCAACCCCAAAGCGGGACTTACCTACGAGCGTCACCGCCATCGTTTGGCTGCTAACTTCGCGATGTCGAATCGCGAGCCGGTTAAGACGAACTTTACCGAATCGGGTGCGCAGGAAGTGCCTCTGCCGGAAAGGTTGCTGGATTACGAATTAGGTTATCTCTATCAAGGCTCATGGGGCGGACGGCAATTGCCGTGGCATGCGGGGGTTAACTTTTATGGTATGGATTATTATAACCAACTTGTTCTGACGGGTAAACTGTCGGCTATTACCGATGCCAAACTGACTATGAACGTGCCCCGTAGTTATCGGGTTGGAATAGAGTGTGAGTGGGCGATTGATTGGACACCGTGGTTCCGGTGGGAAGCCAACGTGACGTTGAGTAGAAACCGTATTATCGACCATACCGAATGGGTAGATATTGCGGGGACGGGGCAGCAGGTGCAGGTACATTTGGGTGATGTGCCGATTGCGATGTCGCCTTCGTGGTTGGCAAATAACCGTTTTCTCTTTCATACGCACGGCTTTTCTGCCACGGTGCATACGCAGGCGGTAGGCAAGCAGTATCTGGATAACACGATGAACGAGGAGGCTACGCTGAAGCCGTATTGTGTTACGAATCTGTTGCTTGATTATTCGCTGCGCCTACCGAAAACAGGCGGTACGATTACGTTCCTGTGTACGGTCAATAACGTGTTTAATACCTCCTACGAGTCGAATGGCGGTAATTACACGTGTATCCTTGCCCCTCTTCCCTCCAACCAATCCCCTCTAACCACTTCTAAACTCCCTCTAACCGCGTCCCCTTGGTATTATGCCCAGGCAGGCATTAACGTACATGCTGGCTTCCGCATAGATTGGTAAAAAAGTGCTTTCAGGTGCTTTTTTCTTGCATATTTCCATAAAAAGTGCTACCTTTGCATGCAAATACGGAAATATATGAAAACGACTGTCTTTTTAACGGGTGCCACGGGCACTATGGGCTGGGCAGGATTACAGGAAATCCTGCGCTATCCCGAGCAATATAACTTACGTGTTCTTGCGCGTCCGAGTGCTAAAAATAAAGAGAAATTGTCTCCTTACATGCAGCAGTTGGAAGTTATCTGGGGCGACCTTACCCGTTACGATGATGTGCTGAAGGGTGTCACGGGTGCAGATATCGTCTTGCATGTGGGCGGAATGGTGTCGCCACAAGCCGACTATCGTCCGAATGCCACGCGCCGCACGAACCTGACAGCAGCCCTTAACGTACGCGATGCCGTATTGGCGCAGCCTGAAGATAAACAGCCTAAAGTGGTTTATATCGGTAGTGTTGCCCAAATGGGCGACCGCCGTGAGCCTCTGCATTGGGGGCGTGCAGGTGACCCTATCTGTGTGTCGGCTTACGACCATTACGGACTGACCAAGGCTATGGCGGAACGTATCATCACGGGTTCTCCCATTCGCCGTTGGGTGAGTTTGCGCCAGTCAGGTATTCTCTATCCTGCTATCTTGAAGAACTACGACCCTATCATGTTCCACGTGCCGATTCGTGGCGTGCTGGAGTGGGCTACAGTGGAAGATAGCGGACGATTGCTGGAGCGTGTCTGCCGTCCTGAAGTGCCGGAGGACTTTTGGAAGCGTTATTATAACATCGGTTCGGGAGCGGAATACAGGCTGTCCAACTACGAGTTTGAGAAACTGTTGCTGGAGACCATCGGCTGCCCGCGTCCCGAGCAGATATTCTCGGCACATTGGTTCACCACCCGCAATTTCCATGGTATGTGGTATATCGACGGTGATGTGCTGGAGAACTACTTGCATTTCCGTGCTAACGTGCCTGTCCGCGAGTACTTTAAGCAGATGGCTGAGGCGGATACAATACCTGCAGGCATACGTTTTGCTGCTAAGACACGCATAGCCAAACTATTTCCGCATATCGTCAAAATAGCGATGTACGCTATGGCGATGAAGGAGGAACATGGAACGCAATGGTGGATTAGGCATAACAAGGAGCAACGTATTCATGCCTATTATGGCAGTATAGAGGCGTATCGTGCTATTCCCGACTGGAAACACATGGACTTGAGCCATAATTCCGAGACATACACCTTGATGGATCATGGCTACGACGAGCAGAAACCGATGGAGCAGTTTACGATTGAGGATATGCAGAAGGCTGCGGCTTTCCGCGGAGGTAAGTGCCTCAGCGAGACAATGACGCAAGGCGATTGGGATACTCCGTTGGTGTGGGAATGTGCTGAAGGTCATCAGTTCACGGCTTCGCCCCGTTTGATTTTGTTAGGCGGACACTGGTGCCCGGAGTGCTTCCCTTATCCTTATACCGAGGAGAAAGCGCTGAGTCACTCCGACCTGCCCAACCATACGATTGCGTGGCATTGGGATAAGGTAGCACGCAAAAATCCTTTCTTTGCACAGTTATGGGCTCCGCTGCACGATGCCGACGAGAACAACGTCTATGGACCGGAGGTTTTTGAAGGTTGGGAGAAGTAAGCGATACGATGATGACCCCTATTTGCATTAGTGACTATAACTATCCTCTGCCCGAAGAGCGCATAGCCAAATATCCTTTGGAGGAGCGCGACCACTCGAAGTTATTGGTTTATCGTGAGGGCAATGTCTCGGAGGACGTGTTCTATCGTATAGGCGATTATATCCCTGCCGATTCTCTCCTTATATATAATAATACGCGCGTGATACAAGCCCGCTTGGTTTTTCATAAACCTTCCGGTGCTCGTATCGAAGTCTTCTGTCTTGAACCCATCGCCCCTCGGGACTATGCCCTTTCACTCGGTTCCACCACCTCTTGTATATGGAAGTGTATGATTGGCAATCTCAAGAAATGGAAGGAGGGGCCTCTTACTCTCACTCTTCAATCTTCCATTGAACTAACCGCCGAGCGGCTATCAACGACCGGCAATACGCACGAAGTGAGGTTTACTTGGGAAGGCAATATCTCCTTTGCCGAAATCCTTGACCAATTGGGCGAACTTCCTATCCCTCCATACCTCAATCGCGCAACCGAGGAGAGTGATAAGACTACTTACCAAACCGTCTATTCTCGTATCAAAGGCTCCGTGGCTGCACCTACGGCAGGATTACATTTTACGGATGCCGTTCTTGACGACCTACACCAACGTGGTATTCAAACAACCGAACTCACTCTCCATGTGGGAGCCGGTACTTTCCAACCTGTCAAGACCGCTGATGCCAACGAACACACGATGCATACCGAGATCATCGCTGTCCCGCGCAAAGCCATTGAGGATATACTCGCTCACTTAGGGCATATAGTGGCAGTGGGAACGACTTCGATGCGCACACTCGAAAGCCTCTATTTCTTCAAACCTATCCTCGAGCCGCTACTTCAAGCGCAGGATAACACCGAACATATCTTACATATTGACCAGTTCGCACCTTATCAATCCGGTGCAAACGACTATACCACCCGCGAGGCGTTGGAGACGATTCTGTGTTATCTCGATATGACTCATCAAGACACACTTCATGCTGAGACGCAGATCATGATTGAACCCGGTTACACCTTCCATCTAGTGGATCAACTCATCACGAACTTCCATCAACCCAAATCGACGTTGCTCCTGCTCGTAAGCGCTTTTGTTAAGGGCGATTGGCACACCATCTACGACTATGCCCTCTCCCACGATTTCCGCTTCCTTAGTTACGGCGATAGCTCCATTCTCTCTAAATGTTAACCCTACTCCTCTACCCCTCTACTCCCCTACACCCATGATCGACACTCACTGCCATATTGACGACCCGCAATACCAACCTTTAGCGGAATACCTCCAAACTCAAAAAGAGGGTGGGGTAGAAGCCATCATCGTTCCCGCCACCACTGCCGCCTCGTCCAAAGAGGTATTAGAACTTTGTTCTATCTCCTCCCTTTCGGGGGGAGGTCGGGAGGGGGCTCTCTACGCGGCCATCGGCCTTCACCCCGAGGAGGTCGGTCCCGACTGGTCTTCCCAACTCGACGAAATAGAGTCTTTCAGCGAAGCGGTCTTTCAGCATAGCGGTCTTTCAGCCAAAGGCGGTCTTTCAGCGCAGCGGTCACCTATCAAGGCCCTCGGCGAAATCGGTCTCGACTACCATTTCTCGACGGACTATAAGGTGGAACAGCAGTCTGCTTTTCGTCGTCAACTGCGTTGGGCAAAACAATACGACCTACCCGTCATCATCCATTCGCGCGATGCCACAGAGGATTGTTTGCGTATCTTACGCGAGGAGGATACGCATCACGGAGTGATGCACTGTTTCAGCGGAAGTCACGAAACGGCCCAACAAGTCATTCAGATGGGACTTTATTTGGGTATTGGCGGAGTCATCACCTTCAAAAACTGTAAACTCAAGGAGGCGTTGGTTGGTATTCCTTTGGAGCGGTTGGTTTTGGAAACAGACGGACCCTATATGGCACCTGTTCCCCATCGGGGAGAACGAAACGAAAGTCGTTGGATGAGGTATGTTATGGAGGTCTTGGCGGAGGTGTATCATTGTTCGGTAGAACACATAGATGGGGTCACAACTGCGAACGCAAAAGCACTATTTGGCATAAAATAATACAAAAGTATAAAAAAAACGAAATAAAATTTGCATATTTCAAAAAAAAGTTGTACTTTTGCAGTCGAAATTAAAAATCCCCTCAGTGGGGACTCTGAAAAGTACTACTTTTTTGGGGAAGGAGAGATGCTCGAGTGGTTGAAGAGGCACGCCTGGAAAGCGTGTAAACGCCAAAAGCGTTTCCTGGGTTCGAATCCCTGTCTCTCCGCAAGCGGAGAAACCGAATTTTTAGATAACGCGATATCTAAGTTTACTTAAGATAGAGCGTTGGATAAAAAGACGGAACTCCCTTGCAAGGACGCTCCTTGCAAGGAGTAGGGATTGTTAGGAGCGTAGCGACGTGAGAATCCCTGTCTCTCCGCAATTGGTCGCTTAGTTTCGCATTATATATTTTATTTAACAAAAAACACTAATACACGTTTTATGAAAAAAATCTTTGTTACCCTCACGGTGATGGCAATGCTGACCTTTGGTGGCGTTGCTGCGATGGCACAAGATGCAGCTGTTGCTGCTGATGCCTTAGAACAAGTTTCTGAAAACAATGACTCCGCTATCGTAGCTGAGCCTGCAGTAGTTGAACCCGAACAAGCTACCGAAGCTGTTGCTCAAGACAATGGTATCGTGGCTTTACACAAAACTTTAAAGACGAAGTTTATTGAAGGTGGTGCCGGCTTCATGGCTGCTACCCTCCTCTGCTTGGTATTTGGTTTGGCTCTTTGCATTGAGCGTATCATTTATTTAAGCTTAAGCAAAACGAACACCAAAGCTCTGCTCAATGACATTGAGGCTGCTTTGAAGAAAGGTGGACTTGAGGCTGCTCTTGAAGTTTGCCGTAACACTCGTGGTCCTGTGGCAAGTATTTTCTACCAAGGTCTGAGCCGTTACAACGAAGGCGTTGACGTAGTTGAAAAGACCGTTGCTTCTTATGGTGGCGTACAACTCGGTCTTCTTGAGAAGAACCTCAGCTGGATCTCCCTGTTTATCTCTATCGCTCCGTCGTTAGGATTCTTGGGAACCATCATCGGTATGATTCAAGCGTTCGATAAGATCCAACAAGTTGGTGATATCTCGGCTACCGTTGTTGCCGGTGGTATTAAAGTCGCTTTGTTGACCACCCTCCTCGGTTTGATCATCGCTATCATTCTTCAATTATTCTATAACTACATCCTCTCCATCATCGAAGGTTTGGTTAATGAAATGGAGGATAGCTCCATCAGCCTGCTCGATATCGTAGTAGAGTACGACGCTAACCAAAAGAAGAAATAATAGGATCCGTAACCTTAGTATTATTCACTAATTAAAAACGTTTATCCTATGAAAGATTATAAGAAAATCTCTAGACTTTCCTTGTGGGGTCTGCTCGCAATCGGTATCGTTGCTTCGATACTGTTCTTTGCCGGCGGTTCTAACGGAAGTTTGGAAGTAGCAGGTGATTTCCTGCCTATTCCTAAGTTCACCTCTTTGTTCCTCTTCTGGAACTATATATTGGTGGCTTTGGTGTGCATCGTTACTCTCGCAGTCGTTGTTTGGGAGTTTGTTAAAACTTACAAAGTGGATCAGAAACAAGCCATGAAAAAACTCATCGTAGTTATTGGCTTCGTTCTTCTCCTCGTCGTTTGCTGGTTTGCCGGTAGTACGGACAAAATCGATATCATCGGCTATGAAGGCACTGATAACGAAGGTGCTATGGCTCGTTTAAGCGACGCTTGTTTGTACGTGACCTATGTTTTGGTTATTGCTACGATTGCTACCATGGCGTGGGGAATTATCCGTACTAAAAAGAACTAACAATAGTAACCATCAAACTGAAAAACTGAATCACAATGGCAAAGAAAATCCCACAGATTAATGCCAGTTCAATGGCGGATATCTCTTTCTTGCTGCTTATCTTCTTCTTGGTGACTACCTCTATGGATGTCAACCAAGGTTTGGCACGACGTCTTCCCGCGCCTATACCGCCTGACCAGAAGATTGAAGATCAGGATATCAACAAACGTAACTTGTTGGTCGTTAAGATTAACTCGTTCAACCAGTTGATGGTGCAAGGTCAAGAGATGCCGATTAACCAACTCAAGGAGAAAGCCAAAGAGTTCATCCTCAACGAGAATGATGACCCTCACATGCCTAAATTGGTAGAGGAAGATTTTGGTGCTCCTATTGGAACAATCAAATATACCAAGGAACACGTTATCTCCGTTCAAAACGACGTGGATACGCAGTATCAGGCATATCTGAATGTCCAAAACGAACTGGTGGCTGCTTATAACGAACTGCGTGACGATTGTGCTCGCAAGTATTTCCACAAGGCGTATGCCGAATTAGATGAAGATCAACAAAAACAGATACAGAAAGTGTATCCGCAAAAGATCTCTGAGGCAGAACCTAAAAACTATGGAGGAAACTGATTATGGCTAAGATACGTAGAAATGAAAAACGTGAGATGCCCGCATTGAACACTTCTTCTCTGCCTGATATCATCTTCATGCTGCTGTTCTTCTTCATGTCCGTTACTTCTATGAAGGAGGTTACATACAAGGTGCAGTTCACGAACCCGCAGGCGACTGAGTTGACTAAACTTGAAAAGAAATCCTTAGTTCGTTACATCTATGTTGGTACGCCTACGGCTGAGTTCCGTAAGCAATATGGTGCGGAAACGCGTATCCAGTTGGATGACGCTTTCGCTGATAAGAAAGAGATTGGCGACTATATCATCAACGAGCGTTCGGCTATGAAAGAGCAAGAGCAAGGTTTGATGACTGTCAGCATCAAAGCCGATAAGGAAACAAGGATGGGTGTTATCGCAGACATCAAACAAGAGCTCCGTCGCGCGTATGCGCTTAAGATCTCCTATGCTGCTACCCAACGCACCAGTTATTAATTGAATATTATTTTACTTTTTAGAAAGAGTTGCTATTTATTGGCGACTCTTTTTATTTTATCTTCTGCGTTTTTCGGTGGGAGATAAAAAATCATAAAAAAATCGCTTTTTTCTAAATTATCTTTGCACATGTCATTTTTTTTTCGTACCTTTGCGTGATTTTTGTCCTATAAGCCCATCCGGTGAAACGACTGTGCATATATATAGTATTACTTTTCGCGTGCATAAATCTTTATGCCGCAGGTGATGCGTTTACCGTTAATAGTAATGGCGAACAGGTTCGTTTTGCACCTTCTAACCTCTCTGTTGATGCGGTCTTGCCGGCGACCGACGACTTTCACCTTTTTGGGTGGAGCGGCAAGTCGCGTTATCGTGTGACCGACTTTTATGGTATTGCTTTTGCGCGTGCCAATGACGCATACGCGGGCGAGTTCTTGGATTGGGGTACGCTCCAACCGGTACAGCCCGACGAAGAAGCTTGGCGCACACTGACGGCGGATGAGTGGTTGTATATCCTCAAGACTCGTCCCAATGCCGCTAACCTTGCAGGCGAAGCCACGATAGATGGGAACAAAGGCTTTGTACTCTTACCTGATACGTGTTCGCTCACGATAGCGCAAGCGGCTGCGGACTGGGTAGATGCACAGAGTAGGGGTGCGGTATTCTTGCCGTATCAGGGTTATCGCGATGGCACGGACATCGTGCAAGATGGTGAGGTGGGGTATTACTGGACCGCCTCTGCTAAAGATTCGAAACAATCAATTTACATTAATATTAACCAATCGTCCCAAGTCACGGGCAATCGTTACCTCGGTTGTTCGGTTCGCTTGGTACAACCCGTTTGTAAGCACACGATCCACTTGCATGTGGACGATGCTTCGATGGGAAAAGTAATTATTTTCAAACCACAATGAAAAAGTTCCTTTTAATCGCGCTTTGCGCAACCAGTTTGGTGCTTAATGCACAAGAGTCTCAAGACACTACCGCTACCTTCGATTGCGGAGAGTTAGTAACTATTAAGGCGGAAGCTAATCCGGGCTACCACTTCGTTTCTTGGAGTGATGGTGTGACTACGGCAGAGCGTCAAGTCGACTTGTCGAAAGACACATTGCTCATGGCTACGTTTGCTCACGATGCCTTAAAACCCGAGTTTACAACTACCATTGGAGGCGTTGTTGTTGATTCGCTCAACAACGAGTATGCTCAAGGTACTAAGTATGCGCCTATGGTAGAGTGGGGTCAATCGGTTACGGTTACGGCTAAGGTTACGGACAACTGCTATGAGTTTGTTGGCTGGTATTATGCGGGAACGGAGAATGTTTATTCTACCGATGCTACGATTACTGTCTTCCCACAGGAAGATGTGAAGTTACAAGCCGTCTTCAAGAAGAAACAACTGACGCTCAAGCTCTTCTCCAACGACTCCACCATGGGCCGCGTCATTATTGTATCTAAAGTCGAATAACTAATAAATAACCCTACTCCTCTACCCCTCTACTCCTCTACTCCCAAAATGAAACGCCTTGCGTACATATTACTTTTACTTTCACTTTCACTTTCCACTGAAGTGATGGCGGCGGAGCCGATGGCGGTGGACACGTTCGATTGTGGCGAACGAGTCCAAATTAAGGCATCTCCGTTGCCCGGCTATCGCTTTGTTCAGTGGTCTGATGGTGAGACGGATAGTGTGCGTGTTGTCGATATTGATGGGGATCAGGATGTTGAGTTGACGGCTATCTTTGAGCCCAAGTGTCGCGAGCCGCAGGCGCCGGTTGATCGTATTTACGATTGGCTGTTAGTGGTTAATCGTCAAGAGTTGGTGTCGCAAGGTTGGCTTACGACGGAGGCTTCGGACGATAATGTGAAGTGGTATAAGATTGTGGATCCTATCGACCCGATAGGGGTACACGAACTTGCGGATCCGACGTGTGACCCGGTAGTGATGAGTGGGTTCTCGTTGATACTGAAGGATGGAGAGAGCTGGCAAGATTACTATGCGGAGGTGAACGTAGATGCTGAGAAGGCTTTGTCGGAATATATGTGTACCACCATTTTACGAGGTTTCCCACTCGTCCGTTCCGACTTACCCTACACCTCTACTCCTCTACTCCCCTACGCCCAGAAATACGAGAAAGACGGAGTCATTTACATCAAACGTGATAACCAAATTTACACTATATACGGCCAAAAACTAGATAACTAGACAAACTAGATCAACTAGATTAACTAGAAAAAGATGAACCGCCTCTCTTACATATTACTTTCACTTTCACTTTCACTTTCACTTTCCACTGAAGTGAGTGCGCAGATAAAGAACACGTCTTCTATCATCTCTCCTCACAGGGGGGTAGATATCTTAGAGGTGGGTGTTCGTGGGGGTGTGGCGCATCATACCTTGGCGGCTCCGTTGGTGGCGAATGCCGGTTATGGGGTGGGTTTGGATGTGGTTTATCGTGGTCAGTTTGTACCGCGCAGGATAGATGTGCGCGATCCGAATACGATTTTAGCTACGCGTTTCTCGTTAGGTCCGTTGGTGGGATTAGGTGTCACTTATGCCTCCACTTCTTTTACGATGGGAGATAGTCCGATGGTTCGTCCCTCGGTTACGAATAATGGGTATGTGGTTGTAGATACATTCAATTTGGCGGGTCGTGAGAACTACGCGAAAATACAGTTAGAGGTGCCCGTGATGTTTGCCATGACGATAGGGGGAGTGGTTTTTAATACGGGTGTGGTAGGGGCTTGTGAACTCTGGCAGAAACAGGAGGCATTGCTCACTACGCCGACCATAAAAACGTATATTCCGATCGCGAGGTTAACGGTTGATAACCCCGTTATTCCGATGGAAGAGGGGCCATCGATGAGAGTCTCTTTCCATCTTGATTTTGCGGCGCAGATAGGTTATGAGTGGCAGTTGGCGGAGCGTCATCGTTTGGGTGTGCAAGCGTTTGTGCGATACGACCTCTTCCCGATGACTTCGCCGAAGAACGATGGGGTAGGACAGTGGTCGGATGGTAAGATGACGATGACCTATTATACCGGCTCTTATAAGGCTGATATTCATTATTTAGACGCGGGCTTGCGTGTGTATTATGCGTTCACTACGCCCCACCGTGTCGTTCGTTTAGGACTACATGCTTTGTGATTATGAAAAAACTGCTGTACATATTACTCTCTACTCCTCTACTCCTCTACTCCCCTACTCCCGGTAAGGCTCAAACCGCAGGTCATAAGGTGGATAGTGTGCTTATCTATGACCAAAACGACTCTCTTATTTTTATGCAAGAGTGGTTCTATAACGAACAAGGAACGAAGACGAATGAGGTGCAATATACGTGGACTAATGGAGTGAAAAGGGGAGATATAAACACTTTCCAAGCCTATGATGCTAAGAAACATGTGGTGGAGGATGTTGTGCTCAAGTGGAATGAGGTTACGCAGGAGTGGTTAGGCGATAGTCGAATAGAAACCGTGTATAATGCCTCCAATAAAGTGGCAAGAGGTATCCATTTCGGTTGGGAGGAAGATCAGTGGTCTTCGGATAGTACATGGACATTTGAGTACGACGCGCAAGGTAAAACTACATTGACGTTGCGCCAAGGATTTCATAATGGTCAGTGGATGGATCAATACAAGATGATTCAAGATTACGATGCCAACAAGAAGGAAATTTATCGCGAGGAATATTCGGGACGCGATGCCAATGGGTTGATTGGAAAAACCAAATGGCAAAAGATCTATAGTGGCTCAACGGTTATCAGTAATCATCAATATTCATGGTCTAAAACGGATGCGGTTTTTGTACCAAAATCATGGGATACAATTGGTATTGAAAATGGAAAAACCGTACTCAAAGAATCATATACTTGGACTAATGAAGTTCAAAAAGGAAAATCCAAAGAGGAGTGGGCATTCAATGCGGATGGACGCCAAATATTGCACATTACCTATAGCGGTTGGGTGGATAATGCTTTTGTACCCAAAGAGAAACAGGTTGATGAGTGGAGTGGTTCGACGAACACTCTGACCGCCAAATATACATGGGATAAGACGAATAAGAAGTGGGTTGGCACCTCCAAAACGGAGAACTTGACGAGTGATGGCTATACCATCAAGAAAGCCTATTCCGGTTGGGAAAACGATGATTTTAAGCCTTCTACCATCGATTCCACTAAAACCGAAAATGGTAAGAAAGTCTATTATGTCAAGTGGACGTATAAGAATGGTGCATGGGTGGGAACGTCTAAAGAGATTTATGCTTATGAGGGTTCGAATCAAACCTTGCAAGAGAAATATAGCAGTTGGAGCAATGGCTCATGGATAGGCTCTAATAGTCAGAAGTGGGAGCAGATTTGGAAGAATAATAAGGTGTGGTCGAATGTGACGTATAACTGGTCTTCCGGTTGGGTTCCAAGTATCAAAGATAGTACCGAGTATAGCGGTTCGGATATCACCTTGTCTGTTCATTATAAGTATGTTAATGACGCGTGGGAAGGTGATAATGGCAAGAATAACTATAGCCAAACCTACATCTCTGCCGGACAGAAAGAGTGGACGACCACGTTGAAGTGGGAGGATAACCAATGGACGAATTTTATCCAAACGAAATCGACATATTCGGGAGGCAAATTGGTAGAGGAACGTAGTCAACAATGGAATGGTTCTGCGTGGATAGATATTCAAGTGATTACTCATAAGTGGGAAAATGGGGTGGAAGTCTTTACGCGTACTGAAGCGTGGAATGCGGAATCCCAAAAACTGAAGATGACATCGCAATATAAATATGTGCTAACCAAAGATTCACAAGGTCGAAATATTGAGGAATACAAGATGAAATGTGGTTCGGATAGTGTGTGGGTTGGAACAGGCTATGCTCGTAGTTTATGGTATTACGAAACACGTGGTGACTCTGCGATTACGAGTGCGGTCAACTATAAGTGGTCGAATGCAGGCTGGATTCCGGAAGACTCATCTGCGGTTTGGAGAGGTGTGGCTATTTCATCGCAAGTGTTCATCAATGCTAAGTTTAAATGGACTGGAACAGAGTGGCAATATAAATCTTTAGCGACAAACATTTATGATGCCAAGGGACGTTTGATTTCCGAGGATAGTAGAAACTATCAAAATAATGCTTGGATAGGAGTGTTTTGGTATCTTAAGGAGTATGACGAATACGATAATCTCATTTCGGATGTTCGCTATTCGGGAGGAGCTGGAGGACAGTGGAAAGGAGATTCTCGTTATGATTATGGTTTCGATAAGTTTGGCAACCAAACAAAAATGGCATATTTCCGTTGGAATGAAAAAACAAACGAATGGGAGTTAACCAAGTTAGATGAATCCATGTATGATGCTCAAAGTCGTTGTACAATGTCAAGGCACTCGTATTTAAGTGCTGTCACGGGTGAAATGGTTTACGAGTCTTACGAGGAATATGCTTACTTAGACAATGATACAGAGCCTTCTTCTACGTTGCAGTACGAGTATGTCGTTCCCGCCGAAGAGACAGAGGAGCGTTGGATTGTAAAACAAGAGGATACGTATAAATACGACAATAACGATTCTTCTCAGAAGCTTCGCGAGGAGATTCATGGTACATGGTCTAAGGGTGTTGTAACTTCCTACAAACGCACCGTCTATTACTACAACGACGACCCGAAATAGTTCTCGAAATCCCATAATATGGCAATATTTTGGGAATAAAATACGTTTTTTTGCTAAAAAATATCAATTATTTTTGGCTATATGAGCGTTTTTTTTGTTGTTATAGCCAAAAATAATCACATTCTCGCACTCACTATTTCTACAACCACGACCCGAAATAGTTCTCGAAATGGGTTAGTGTTTATCTTTCGCGGCTCGCAACCGCGACTCGTTTTTTTGCAGTCCTGTGCCGCGCATCTTGCGCGTAGTTTGGTCTCTTTCTCCCGCATAGCATGCGGGTTCCTCCCTCTCGTTTCTTCATTCCTCAATCCTCATTCTTCTCTCCCTTTTGGCACGCTTTTTGTGTCCTATCTTTGTACTGTACCCAAAGTCATTTCTGTTTTTGCCCCTCCTTGTCATAGCGCATTTATGCATCTATATCCGGCCGCTGCCACGTCCGTCTTTCCGAAATAATTTAGCGGGCAATGGCGCAAAAATGCACGTTTTTTTTCTGAAAAAGTGCTATTTTTGAAAAAAATCAAATTTAGTGCCCGAAATATTGGCACATTCCAAATTTTTGTTGTACCTTTGCACTCGAATCACAAAATTAAAGTACAACTTTAAATTTGACACACGTATGAATAACGCGTTTATTACAAGAGAGTTATGCGCAAATATTGAGCGTGCATTTGACTATTTTTCGGTAGTTACTATCATCGGTCCACGCCAATCGGGTAAGACAACGATGTGTAGAAATCTCTTTCCTGCACTTCCGTATGTGAACCTTGAAGATGCCGCTATTTTATCCGAAGTGCAACAAGATCCGAAAGCCTTTATAACCAAGTATCCCGAGGGGATGATTATTGATGAAGCGCAGCGTTATCCGGAGATTTTTTCTTATTTGCAGGTCTTGGTTGATGAGGATCGATTACGCGGGGTGCGTAATCGTCGATTTGTGGTTACGGGTAGTGCTAATTTTGCGCTTATGCAGCGTGTTACGCAATCGATGGCAGGTCGCACTGCCGTAATAACGTTATTGCCGCTTTCGACAAGTGAGATATTGTCTCGTTACCCTAATTTCTCTACGGATGAGCGCATGTTAAGAGGCGGTTATCCTGCTTTGTGGGTCAATGATTTGGCGGGAAAGGATTTGATTTTAAGCAACTATTATACCACGTATGTTGAGCGCGATTTAAGGCAGTTGATTCAGATTAAGGACCTTTTGCAATTTAATACGTTTATGCGTTTGTGTGCGGGGCGAATAGGGACAGAATGTAACGCTTCGGCTTTGTCTGTAGCGGTGGGTGTTAGTGTGCCTACTATTCAATCTTGGTTGAGTATCTTGGAAGCCTCCTATATCATTTATCCGTTGCGTCCCTACTATGCCAACATAAAGAAACGCCTTGTCAAGACTCCTAAGTTGTATTTTTATGATACTGGTCTGGCGAGTTGGCTATTAGGTATTCATACCGTAGAGCAAATGGCAACGCATCCGTTGCGAGGGAATTTGTTTGAGAATATGGTGGTAAACGATTTTATCAAAGGGCAATACAATAAATTGCGCACTCCCAATGTGTATTACTATCGTGACTCTCAGCAACACGAGGTGGATTTGTTATCGGTAATTGAGGATGGAACCTTTGCGGCTTACGAAATCAAGGCTGCGCAAACGTATCGTCCTGAGTTTTTTGAGGGTTTACATTATTTGCAACACTTGTTTCCTGACACTTTGACTTCCACGCGAGTCATTTATGATGGCGAGCAAACGAATTCCTCCGTATTTGATGGTTTTGTCAATTACCGTCAGATGTCATAGCCCATATTCTGTGTAATCTGTGAGAGATTTTGCAAAAAAGGTGCTATTTTTGATAAAAATCAAATTTAGTGCCCGAAATATTTGCACATGTCAAAAAAAAGTATTACCTTTGCAGCCAAATGTAAAAACGCGCCCGCGCGAGATGCGTGTGCGTATATAGGTAAAGAGCAAAAAATCGATAAAGTTTGTGCTATGAAAACAAAAGAAACAAAATCTTCCGTAGTAGAGAAAGTGTCCAAATTTTGGGATGCGTGTCAGAGACTTAGAGGGAATATTGAAGTGTATGATCCAATGTTGCTTGCCTGATGCGTTATTTGATAGATACAAATATTTAATTCGAAATAAAAACTAAGTTTAACTCTAAAAAAAAAACGATAATATGAATGGTTATGATTATGTAATGGCAAGTGTTTGCGCAGTAATGTTGCTGCTGTCCGCCTTTGGCTTGTATGTGTATTTTAATGCACGAATTGCCACCGCTAATCCTAAAACTAAAATATTAAAAGAAAAATCGACTAAGAAAACTAAATAGACGACATATAGTCTAGAAAAATCACCCCGAATGTTTACCCCTAAAAAATTATTATTTTACGAAACAGACAGTATTGCTATTATTCATTTACCTTGGAGGTCCAAACTCTAAGTACAAAAAAGATTAACTTTTCAATTTAGAAATTAAAAAACAAAACAAAACAAATTAAAATTAACCGAAATTAGTTTTTAATTAATTTCAAATTATTAACCAATTTAAAACGTAGATTATGAATAATCCTTCACCGGAGCTTATCGCTTCATTGGAACAGAAAGAGTTCTTGACAATTGAGGAATCTAAGATTCTTGGTCACGCATTGTTGGACAGACTAATTACCGTTGAAGCCGTATGTTAAAGATATCTATACAAGCCAATAATGATTTGGCAAGTGTTCTTGCTGGGTTGTATTCTTTTAGGATAGGTAATTCTATTGATCCTTCCCTCTCCAAGGAACATGCAAAATCTATTTATGACGATATTCTTGATAGTTTTGAGACGATACCAAATCTCGCGTATCATCAACGGAACACGTTTCAAGGATTAAGTCATTTTGGTGAGTTCGTATTTTCTTACAAACGCAATCATACTAATTGGTATGCTTTCTATGATCGGGTAGGCGAAGATTTTTTAGTTCTTCGAATAACGAACAATTGGAACATTCTTCTTCCTCGGTTATAGGATAACGATTAATCTATTATTTTAAACAAATTAAATTTTTAACAATTATGAGAAATTCGTTAATTAATCGTGCCCTTGTGGCTAAGACGAAACTTTTCAATTACGCTTTATTGGCAGCAGCTCTGCTGATTGGCGTAAATGTAAATGCTGCGAGTGTCAAGTTCGTCGTGAAGAACGGTGACGCTACGGTGGGCACATCCCAGACAACTCTACAGGGAGCGCTGGATCTGATTACTGTTGAAGATGCAACAAATTGGACAATTACACTCAGCGGTGCTAATTACAATGTTCCTGAAGCTACTGAAATTACTTACGATTTTAAAGGAGCTACATTGTCCCTTGGTAAATATTTAAATGTGAACGCTGCGGGTTCCTATACTTTTAAAAATGCCAAGATTACTGGTAGTAGTTATATCTATCAACAAACCGTAGCAAGTACAATTATTTTAGACAATGTCCAGATGACAACCACGGGAACGTATGCTATCTACAACAAGATTGCAGCAGCAAACCTGTCATTGGTTAATGGGTCGTCTGCTTCTTTGAAAATGGATAAGGCTATGACGAGTATCTCCGTTGAGGGTGGTTCTAGTCTAGAACTTGTTAGTGGTACGTTTACGAATGTTGCTTTTACCGGTCTTGAGAATTGTGTAGTTACCGCTGGTACTTTTGCGATTGCAAGTTACGACATCGTAAAAGACAGATTGGCAGAGGGCAAATACTTATTCCGCAAGGCTTCAACATGTGTAGTTGGCACGGAGGAACAAGCTACCGCTAAAATTGGAGAAGAATTATTTTTGACCGTTGCTGACGCGTTCGCATGTGCTGAAGAAGGTGCTACTATCACACTCTTAGCAGAAGTTACTGGTCAAGCAGCAATGACAATCAACAAGAATATTACGATTGACTTCAATGGTTTCAACTATTCTTTGAGTACTGCCAAGAAAACGTTGTTCACGATTAATGCAGAAAAGACTCTTACGTTGATAAATAGTGGCGCAAACCAAGTTACTGTATCTAACGTTGGAAATACTGCTGGTACATCGTATCGCGTAGCTTCTGTTAGCGGAGCTTTGGTTGTGGAAGGTGATATCAAATTAGATGCTTCTGCCACCGGCGCAACGGGTGACGTTTATTTTGCAGCTAACGGAGCGAGTGTAGAAGCTAAAGAAGGTGCTGAATTTAATGTATCTTTATATTCTAAGGCATATGAAGTTACTCTTGATGTGGACGATGAATCAACTGTCAATCTTGTTAGTGGCTTTGCAGCTAAAAATGACACAAAATTTTATCCTACTGTAGCAAAGGCGTTTGAGAAAGCTGAAGATGATGAAACCATCGTTCTTTTGGCAGAAGCAACCGGTCAAGCAGCAAAGACTATTAGTAAGAATATTACGATTGACCTCAATGGCTTCAACTATTCTTTGAGTACTGCAAAGTATACGTTATTTACAGTCAGTGCAGGTAAGACTCTTAATTTGATAAATAGTGGTGCAAACCAAGTTACTGTCTCTAACGTAGGAACTACCGCAGGTGCTTCTTATCGTATAGCTGCTGTATCTGGTAATTTAGTTGTTGATGGTGACATTGTATTCGATGCTTCTGCAACGGGTGCAACGGGTGATATCAGTATTGCTACCGATGGCGCAAGTGTTACCATCAATGGTGATGCTAAAGTCAGCGTGAACGGTACTAAGTTTGGCTATCTGGACGGAGATTCTCAAAACATTACCATCGTTGCCGGCAATCGCTTCTGGACATTGCCTGAACATTATACAATGGATCCAGCCTTAAGTGGAAAGAAGTATATTGAAACTCAAACCGCTGGTGGTGATTCGTATTATCTGCTGATTGATAATAATGCTGGTCCTATTGCTGAACTCAATGGTACGAAATATTATGCTTTGGGTGATGCGCTGAATGCAGCCCAAGATGGTGAGACGATTAAACTCTGTTCTGCCTCTACGGAAGCAACGACGTATGCACAAGCCTTCTTATATTCGGGAAAGAAAGTGATTTTGGACTTAAATGGTCGTACTCTGAATGCCGAAGGTATGAATCCGTTTATTCAGGTAATACGTGGAGAGTTGACAATTACCGGTAGCGGTAAGCTTATGAATAAGACCAATGATGCTGATTGTATTAGGATTAGTGGTAGTTATTGGCCTATTATGGAGGGTGAAACTCCGTCTGTCTTCTCGAAGTTAGTGATTGATGAAGATGTTACTGTTGAGGGAACCGGTTGTGCTGTTCAGGTATATTCGCGTCCCGCAGGATATATCACGGCTGAAGGTGAATTTGTTTTAGGTGGAGGTAATAAGTTCTTGAAAGATTTATCTATTCCTGCCGGTGTAACAGAAGATAATAAATTTGAGAGCACTCAATTTATTACAGGCAATAGTAGTTGGGGTGTGGCAGAAAATGTATTTGTAGATATTAAGGGAACTCTGTATGGTGGTGAGAAAGGTATTCAAGTCAGTGGTGTTATTCGCATGCCTAAAATTATGCAAGCCGATGGTACTCCAATTACATTCCGTGGAGACCCCAATCCTCCTGTTTCCTTTACGGAGGCAGATGAACCTGCATTCTTGGCTTGTATTCCTCAAATGCACATTTTCCCAACGGCTAAGTGCGGTGCCGGAAATGAATACGGAGCCGATAAGACCGGTTCTGGTGTTTATGCGGCAGGTTATGCTCATTGGGTGATTGAAGGTGAGTGCTATGGTGCTACCGGTGTATATATCAAGTCTGGTGAAGTTGATATTGATGGTGCTTATATCTATTCTACATGGACTAGTGATGTGAAAGATACTGAAGCTACCGGTTCGGGTACAAAATCCGGTGGTAATGGTGTCGTTGTAGAGTCCAATAAGTCTTATAAGGGTGAGACTTCGGTTACCATTGAAGGTGATACAAAGATTCAAGGTGGCTCTGGTTATGGAATAGAACAAACCGTTACTAATGGTGATCCCGACCAATTAAATATCATTGATATCCAAGGCGGTGAGATTGGTAAGGGTGGCGAAGGAACCTTTATCATTAACTCAGAAAATACCGATGATGTTGTTATCTCAGCAGGTTCTTCTGAAACCGGTGGTTCTGTAGAGACTTGGACAATTATAAATAAGACTGATCCTGACCATCCAACAACGACCGATGTTACGGTAGATCAATTTATTCCTACAGATCCTCAAAGCGGAGAACCTACTTCGCACATTATCTACGTTTATAATGAGAGTGGCGAATTAGCATTTGTAGTTGTTGTTCCGGGCGCAACTCCTCAAACGCCGGCTGATTGCGGATCTTTCGATTTGACGACTTATGCTGGTCAGAGTATTGACTTTGCAGAATGCGAGAAGGAGCAAGCACTTGCGGCTGACCTTACTTTGGAAGAAGTGATTATGAATAGTGCTACTGAAGCACAAAAGGTTATCGTAAATGATGGAGCAACACTGACCATTAAGTATCTCGTTATGGGTCCGAAGTCTAACATCACTGTTGAACCCGGAGGAACGCTGATTGTTAGTGGTGACATGGGTGTTAAGAACGTTAGTGCAAGCAATATCACTATCCAAGCACAAGAAGGCAAGTCCGGTAAGTTCCTCTTCGCTCCCGAAGTGAAATCTAACCGTCACCCACATGCAACAGTTACCTTCTTCTCGAAAGCATTTACGAATAGTAAGGCAGACCAACAGCAAGATTTTATAGGTATTCCTATGCAAAATGTTAAGAATATAACAATTAGTGACCCTGCTAAATCGGCAGTATTTGATATTTGGAGAAGAACCTATTGGGATCGCATAGGTGGAATTAACTTTAATCCTGCTCTTGACTACAATAAGTTTGATATTCCATTTGGCTTGTATCGTATCTTTAGTAACAATACAAAGGATCAAAAGTTGTCATATGATATTTCCGGTGAGTTGCTTGGTAATACGGAGCCTTCCTCACTTCTAATTTTAAAGGAGTGGACGAGTGCTGCTAACTCTTGGACGGGTGATATCGACTTTGATGCGATTATGCAAGCTTTGAAGGACAATACCTTTGAAGGATTGTCTTGGTCCATCTATTTGGGTAAGATTGAGGGTTCTGTTATTACATGGAATGCTTATAACGAAACAACAGATAATAATCCTACGGTTGTTGAGCCAATGCAAGCCATGATGCTATATAATGGTGGAAATCAAGCCGTTAATGCTCGCATCTTGACATACAAAGAGTTGGTTTGGGATCCCGTTATGAATCCGGCTCCGGCTCCTCGTCGTGCTCCGGTGATTGCTGACAAGGTTACGATTAACGTTACTTCTGAGACGGGCATTACAGACCGTGTGGTTGTTGCTGTAGCAGACGAAGAATATAGTGCTCCTAAGTATATGAGCAACCCCGTTTGCGTTTATGCTCATGCAGGTGAGAGCTACGATATCTTAGCTACTTCGACCGTTGCGAATACCTACGTAGGTTTCAATTGCGAAAAGGAGGGAACTTATACCATTAGCTTCGGTAAGGTTAATGGCACCTATGCTCTCCTCGACCTGATGAACAATGCTCGTATTGAGATGACCGAAGGCGCTACTTATCAGTTCAATGCTAATGCAAACGAAAAGAACGAATATCGTTTCATGATTGTTGAAAGTGCGAAGGTTCCGACCGCAATGGATAAGGTAAATGCTAAGGCTAATGCCGTTAAGGTTATTAGCAATGGCGAGTTCCGCATTGTGAAGGAAAACCGTGTTTATAACGCAATGGGTGAAGAACTCTAATCAATTAACCTATCACCGGCGGGCAACCGCCCGTCGGTGATATAATAAAAGGAAATTATGAAAAAGATTTATTATTCTCCGGCAATGGAGGAAACAATGTGTCAAGGATTAAAAATAATGGTCGATTCTACGACTGGCGGTCAACCAGGCGGGGACGGAGGGAATGATAATCCATTTGGCAGCGGCGCACCTCGTCGTCTTTAAGTAATAAACATAAAATATCAATTTATATGAAAAAGTTTTTTATTTCACTGCTGGCAGTAGCAGCAACCGTAAATGTGATGGCGATTGACTATTCCGCCAAAGCAAAAATTACACTCACAACCCCAAATGGTGAATCATGCGATTTTACCATTGGAGAGTCTGCGTATCCTTCTATTTCAAATTACAATGCTCCAATGAACATGACCAATCGTGAGGTGGCTATGTATGCAATCAATGGAAGCGAGAAGTATCAGATTTTCTATACCGCAGATATTGAAGGTTTGGCTCTTGGTTTATTGACAAACACAGAAACGAGCTACACCGTTACCTTCTCTAACCTCAATGGTGAGACTCAACTCTACCTCGTTGACGCTGTTGCAGATAAGTATATCGAAATCACCGAAGGTGGTTCGTACGCTTTCACCGCTGAGGCTAACAAGACCGTTGCTGATCGTTTCTCGATTACGAAGTATCCTCCTTACACCTTCATCAATAACGTTTTAGTTGTTGGTGAGGCTGTTACCGGTTCGGACGTGATTGTTACTCCGTTCACTTATGATCCTCGAGGGAAGGCTCTGGGTACTCCCGTTACCTATACGGCTCCCGTGAACCAAGTGCTGACGGGTGGTTACTTCTTGGTTACTTATACCACCAAGGGCGGCGCAGAGCGCGAGTTTATCGTTAACGCTAACCCCACCGTTACCCCTGCTAACTAATCGCACACGCGTACGTAATATATTAAGGTGCACAAAGATCAAAAAAATTGATGATAGAATCTTTGAATATCATATATTGTTGATAAACAAGAACTTGCAAACTTGAAATCAAAAATATTGACCTCAAGTGAAGCCGAAAAATAACCGCGTACGCAAAATATCAAAATTGTATACCCTCAAAAAAACGTATATAATGAAGATTAAAAATTTATTATTATTAACCATAGCTACTCTATGCTGCACAGCGGCATTCGCACAGACGAACGTCAGCTATAAGGATAGTATTCAAAGCGGCGATACGTACCTATTCATCGATCAACTACTGACCGACGAAGGTGACTATCAAACCGCTATCCCCGGCGTTAATGGTGACAGCACCATCAAACTCTCGCTGAAGTACTTCACCCCCTGCGAGGATATGACCGTGGCCATTGCGGATAGTATCATCAAAGGCGATGCGTATCTGTTTATCGATACCCTCATCTACGACGATGGTGAATATACCCGCATACTTCCGCGTGTAGGTGGTTGCGACAGTATCATCGAACTCACACTGACGTACTTCACTCCGTGCGAGGACACCGCAGTAGCTTGCACTGATTCCATTTACGTTGGCGATACGTACCTGTTCATCGACACGCTGATTACATTGAGCGATGCCGATACAGTAACTTGCCAACGCACTCTGCCGCGCGTTGCCGGCTGCGATAGCACCATCAACTTGACGCTTATCGCAAGATACGTCTATACGCGTGATACGCTTCGTGATACGATTAGCAAAAATCTCTGCTACAAAGAGGCATTCACCGACCGCCTTGGTGTAACGTATTATCCTGCCCAAGATACCGTCGTTATGGATACCATCTCTGATGTAAAGATTGACACTGTCGCATACACGATTATAAACTACGATTCTATCTATCGCTACGAGCTGAAGGTTTGGCCGGATGTAGTCGTTGAGCCGACTCAGACGGATAGCTTGTGCTTTAATTATGGCAGTTGGACGTGGAATAATGGTTCAACGGATAGCATAATCACCGACTTCCAAGTAGGTTTGAACATCCGCACCTATACAAAGAAGAATATTCTGGATTGCGATAGTGTGACCTATAGTCTGGAAGTACGTGTTTGGCCGGATGTAGTCGTTGAGCCGACTCAGACGGATAGCTTGTGCTTCAATTATGGCAGTTGGACGTGGAATAACGGTTCAACGGATAGCACAATCACCGACTTCCAAGTAGGTTTGAACACCCGCACCTATACAAAGAAGAATATTCTGGATTGCGATAGTGTGACCTATAGTTTGGAAGTACGTGTTTGGCCCGCTACCAAGTATCCGACAGCATTAGAGGATACCATCGACAATGATAAGTGGCCTTACATTTGGAACGTATATGCGAAGAGTGTTGGCGATACTGTCAAAGAGACCATCACCAAAGGTGGACAACACTTCCATCATCGCAAGAACATCCTCGATTGCGATAGTATCGTTTACGAACTCCAATTAGCGGTTCGTACCGTTAAGCGCGAGGTTAAATCGGTAGAAGACTACGTCTGCAAGGGCACCCCATATAGTGGTCGCCTGACAAAGGACACCATCATCAACGGTCTGACCGAATGGCAAGACTCGCTGCGTCTGCGTGAAGGTCTAACGGCTATCGACTCTATCTACAAATATAAGGTAGATACCCTGCCGACGAAGATTCCGGATAGTGAGATTACCGGTATCAAGGCTTATTGCGATTATCCGGTGGATTATACTGAAGCTTGGCTCAGTGTGGCTGATTACATTAATCCGCCCTTCTTCTTCGCTGAGATTACCGATACGATCTGGGAAGTAGAAACCCATGCCGGTTGGAAACCTGCCGCAACGACCATCTTAACGAGCGAGGATGAGACCATCCGTGTTCGCTGCACCGTAGTGACCGAGTGCGAGACCACCGTCTCGACCTCTCAGTCTTACGAGGTGAAGATGGCTACCGCTGACGATAAACCCGAGCTCACTATCCCTGCTTCGCAGAAGTATGGCAGTCGTATCATCATGATTGACAAGAACGCTACCGAAGCGTTAGGATGGACGATTCCGGAAGCTGACGTTACGTGGTATCAAGTAGTTGACGAACCTGATGATCGTGGCTACAACTCCGATCCTGCAACATGGAACGACCAAAAAGTGAAGGAAGGAATGTATTATTTCACCCTCACCGATGGTTCTCCTCTCGTAGGTCAGTTCTACGCAACGATTACGGGCGCAATGCAACCCGGCATGACCTGCGGTGCTGAACTGCGTACACCGGTTCTCGTTTGCAACCAAGCATCAGCCACTGCTCCTGTATTGGCTCCGACTTTGGTTAACCCGAATGAGGCAATGACCCTCAGCGGACTCGATGCTACACAGAACTACACCATCCGCGTCATAGGTTTGGACGGTAGTACGGTTAATAACTTCAACGTAAACGCTAATGAGAAGATCAATCTCAAAGCCGCTTCCGTTCAAGGTATGTACATCGTCAACGTTTGGAACGGACAAGAGAATGTATCACTTAAGTATATCGTTAAATAAGGGAGGACAAGAATATGAAAAACAGTAAATTTGTTTTAATAGCTTTAATGTTCATCTGTGCTTCCTCGTTGTTTGCACAAGATTTACACCGCGGTGATACCATTCGTATTAAACCGTCCAACAAACGCTACCTCACTACCGAGAAAATGTCTAAATGGGTTTACACTCAAAACCACGTCATCCAACAAGTGGGTGGTATCCGTTTCAATAACGGTGTACTCGTGGAAGGCATCTATTCATGGGTGGATCCTCAAGACATCCAACTCATCGCGCCTTGCAACAAGTGCCGTGAGGAAGATGGTGTTGTGGATGAAGCAACGAAACGCGCCCAAGAACAAGCCATAGCCGACAGACGTGCCCGCGAAGAACTGGCTCGCCAACAAGCTATCGAAGATTCTATCCAAGCCGAACAAGATCGCATCGCTCGCGAAGCTTTCTTGGCGGACAGCTTGGCTAAAGCCCAAGAAGCTTATGAGGCTGCTCATCGCTCCACCGACCGCTTCACCATTGGTGTGCGCGGCGGTGCGGCATCAATGATGCAGAACCTCGACGGCATTGGTAAAGGTTCTATCGGTTTTGACGTTGCGCTCGACCTCCAATATGCTCATTACTGGAAAACCAAACATGAGCACAATGTAGGTCTGCTCGTCGGTGCAAGTGCTGCTTTTGCCCGCAACAACGTGAAAGGAAACTCCTTGGCTAACTTCCGCGTGCCCACCGTAGATGGCGATATCGACTATCACATCAGTGGCGCGGTAGATAAACTCGTCATGAACGAGATACAAGTGGAAGTGCCCGTGATGTTCTCCTTGGTAACGAAGAAAGGATTCTTCTTGAACCTCGGTCCGAAACTGATGGTACCCGTTTATAGTTTCTATAAACAAAACCTCACCGCTTCGGATATCACCGCTACCTTCGTCAAAGAAGGTGTGCCGGTGACCAACGAAGTAGTGACCGGCGTCTTCCCTGCTGACCAGAAAGAA
This sequence comes from Paludibacteraceae bacterium, assembly GCA_045627765.1. Lineage (GTDB taxonomy): Bacteria > Bacteroidota > Bacteroidia > Bacteroidales > Paludibacteraceae > Colicola. The sequence continues at coordinate 37,863 of JAZQOG010000028.1, forward strand.
ACGAAGGGTAAATGGCACAATGCCGTTATCCACGTTATGCTTGCCGGCGAACTCGGTTATGAGTTCAAACTCAAGAACAACGACTCCTTCGGTCTCGGTGTATATGGCGGATATAGCGTTTATAACAACTATAAACAACTCGATCAGCCTCAACCATCTTACGTACAAATCACTGCCCCGACTGCCACTTCGTGCGCTATCGTGAATGTGAAATGTGCTTCGGATGTACATACGAACCGCTTAGGGTACTGGGATGCAGGAATCAAACTGGCATACCACTTCAACTGGCCCGACCGCAAGAAGTAATGATTAGTGATAATCATGAAGATATGAAGAAAGCCGCCTCGAAAGAGACGGCTTTCTTTGTACAAAATAACAAAAAAAAGCAAAAAAATTTGCATAATTGAAAAAAAAGCAGTAATTTTGCACCCGATTTCAGTGGAAATCGTAAATGCAACGAGGTTGCTATCGTAGATGCTGCTTCGTTGTTATCGTTTAACATTTAATTTTTTTCTATTATGTATTTAACATCTGAGAAAAAAGAAGAGCTCTTTGCTAAGTACGGTAAAGACGCTAAGAACACCGGTTCGGCTGAGAGCCAAATTGCTCTCTTCACCTTCCGCATCAATCACCTCACTGAGCACTTAAAGGTTAACCGTAAGGACTTCGGTTCCGAGCGCGCATTGACCACCTTGGTAGGTAAGCGTCGTCGTTTGCTGGATTATTTGAAGGCAAAAGACATCGAGCGTTATCGTGCTATCATCAAAGAGTTGAACATCCGTAAGTAACTTACGCTTATTCACAAACCAAGAAGCCTCCTCTTTCGAGACGGCTTCTTTTTTATATCCTTTCTGCCTTTCCGCCTTTTTGCATTTCCGCCTATTTCACTGCCTTAAAACTCATATCCAGGCTCTTGACGGAGTGGGTGAGGGCTCCTACGGAAATGAAATCCACACCCGTGACGGCATAGTCGTGGAGGGTCTCTTTCGTGATACCGCCACTACTCTCAATCTCCATCTTACGATGGGTCTTCTCCCATTCGCGAATGATTGCCACTGCCCCTTTCGTGCGCTCCGGCGTGAAGTTATCCAACATGATACGATCGGGAATATCGGTCGCCAAAGCTTCGCGAATCTCGTCCTCGTTGCGAGTCTCAATCTCAATGCGGAGGTCTTTGCCCTTTTCCTTAATATAATCGCGCGCACGCGTGAGGGCTGCCGTGATACCTCCCGAGAAATCAACGTGGTTGTCCTTGAGCAGGATCATGTCAAAGAGCCCGATACGGTGATTCATTCCGCCTCCAATCTTAACCGCCTCTTTTTCGAGATAACGCAGACCGGGCGTGGTCTTACGTGTGTCCAGCACATGGCAATCGGTATCGGCAATGAGGGCTTGGTAAGTGTGCGTGGTAGTGGCTATACCTGACATTCGCTGCATGATATTGAGCATCGTGCGCTCAATCTGCAAGAGACTCAGTTCCTTACCATAAACCTTAAAAGCAATATCCCCGGGTTTGACGGCATCGCCATCGTGCAGGAACTGCTCTATGCGGCACTCGGGATCGAAATAACGGATAATCTCTTTGGCTACCTCGATACCGGCAATGATACCGTCACCTTTGATGATGAGTTGCTGACAGCCCATCTGCGTGGGAGGAATACAACTAAGCGAGGTGTGGTCGCCATCGCGAATGTCCTCGTCAAACCAGAGGGCAATGAGGGTTTGTAAACGTTTTGTGTCCATATTGTTGATTGATCTGATGCTGCAAAATTACTAAAAATAAATGATATACGCAAATAAAAAATGCAAATTGCGTCAGTTTGTTGACGAAATTTATGTAAATTGCGTCAGTTGACTGACGGAATTTTTAGAATTGGAAGTAAATAAAGGGTTGCTGTTCGGCGGTGATGAATTGGTAAACAACGGCAACCGCGATGACAGAGGCAAGCATAATCACCCAAGTAGGCATCATCGCAAAGTTCATTCGATACCAACGTTTCCAACGCGTAGGCAGCCAGTGGATAATCATCCCTACCACAAAAGCAATCATCACATAGCGATACTCCCACAAGAAATCCGGAATAATACTGCTGTTCCACGCCCCACCAATCTGACCGACCATTTCTTTAGCCGTCTTCCACGCCTGCTCGTTCTCTAATGCCGGATCGAGGTTACTGCTCGAACGGAAGAACAATCGCGTGAAGGAGATGAAAGCGAAGGTTTGGGCTATCGCCCAAGCGTTGCCGAGAGCCTCGGCAACGCGACCGCTGCGCTGTAAGACCGCTGACACTGAAAGACCGCTGCGCTGTAAGACCGCTACGCTGAAAGATTGATAGAGGTGGTAGCCGTATCGAATGGCGGTGCCACACCACAAAATGAGGAACCAGACGTAAGCTAAGTTCATCAGCGGGGCAGGGTAGAAATGGTGCCCAATGACCAGACCTACCGTGATAGCCGTCATCACCGCCATCCGAATATGCCAGCCCATAATCCGCCAGAACTTATTAATGATCATTCCAATGCCATTCAATCCACCCCAAATCATAAAGTTCCAACTCGCGCCGTGCCATAAACCACCGAGTAACATCGTGATAAACGAGTTGAGGTTAGTATATAGCAGTTTGCGGTGGTTGGGACAAACCAACGCCACCACAATCACGATGGCTGCTAAGCCTAAGATAATCCCAGACGCTATCCAACTATGCGTCAATACCATCGCTATCAAGGCAAACAAAGCAATCCAGAAATAAGTACCGAAAGTGGCATTCCTATTACCCCCTAACGGGATATAGACATAGGTCTTCAGCCAACGCGACAACGACATGTGCCATCTACGCCAGAACTCTTGTGGGTTCTGCGCCTTGTAAGGCGAATCGAAGTTCTGCGGTAAGTAGAAACCCATCAACATCGCTACCCCAATCGCTATATCCGTATAACCCGAGAAGTCCGCATAGACCTGCATCGAGTAAGTGAAGAGTGCCATTAAGTTCTCGAAACCCGTAAACAACATCGGCGACTGGAAAACGCGGTCAATGAAGTTCACCGCCAAGAAATCCGATAACACAATCTTCTTTATCAGTCCGTTCAGTATCCAGAAAACAGCCATACCAAACTGCCGTTTGGTCAAATGCCAGGGCCTATACAGTTGCGGAATAAACTCACTCGCCCTCACGATCGGTCCTGCCACTAACTGCGGGAAGAACGCTACATAAAACCCAAAGTCAAGGATGTTCGTTACCGGCTCAATACGACGATGATAGACATCGGACGAATACGAGATAACCTGGAAAATATAAAACGATATACCTACCGGCAAAACAATCTTATCCACAATATGCCAGTCCGTTCCGAATAAACTATTCACTACATCCGCCCCAAAATACGCGTACTTGAAATAAGCTAACAATCCGAGATCGATGATGATGCTCAGACTTAATAATAGTTTAGAGTTGAGACCACTTCGTCGGCGGATGGCTTTGGCGAGGTAGAAGTTACTTATCGTCACGAAAACCAATATCCACAGGAAAACTCCACTCGTCTTGTAGTAAAAGAACCAACTGACGAAAAGCAGGAAGATATTGCGTAGGTGCATTCGACCCCGACTACTCTTGCCACGACCGATAATCAACGCAAACAACGAGAAGACAATTGCAAAGAACGCCCAGAAATAAAACTGAGTGAAGAGCAACGGATGCTGCGCGTCAAAGGAAAATATGTATTGCAATGCCTCGGGCATGTTACTTGATATAGTTAATAAGTTTCTCAGCGACGAGGTCTGCCCCTTTCTTGGTGAAGTGGATTCCGTCTTCTCCCGCCAGTCCCTGTTGTTGCCATTCTACCATCGAGCCTTCACCACCCATCGCATCGTATAGACTCCAATAGGCGATGTGCTGTTTCTGCGCTAAACGCTTGAGTTGATGATCCATATACGGAACCATCGGGTGCGAGCGCATCGTACCTTGGTCATTGATGAGCATATCACTGGGACCTATAAATAAAACATCCGCCTGCGGAGCGCACGCGCGTAGGAACTCTATCTGTCTGCCCAATTGTCTCACAATGCCGGAGATACTGCTATGCTCCTCCACATTGGGGAGAGCGTTGCCACCAAACTGCATGATGATCAGTCGCGTGTTCGTCTCGCGGAAATACGTGGTCAGTTGTTCCTCGTTCATATTCGTGAACATCGTTCCAGCACTGCCGCGCATCGGGATATTATCAACATAAACACCGGTCTCGCTCTCCATCGAGAGCCCATAGACATCGCCTTTGCCGTCCAACCAAACGACCGAATCGTTCTCCGTCATCACGACCCCTTCGCTTGCCCATAAACGCAGGCGCGTATAGTGTCTGTCCCTACTTTGACGCGGGCGAAGGGTGATTTGTAGGTGCTCGCTGCCCTCTACCAGACTATCGTTCATCACAAGCACCTGCCCCATGATTCCGTAATGGTTATCGTCTGCGCGTCTCAACGATGGCAGTCCATAAACAAAATATCGCTTGGGTCCATTAGCACCGGTCACTTCGTTGCCTTTCATCCAAAGTTGCTGCGAGAGGGTATAGGTCGGAATGGTCTGCAAGGCAGGAATCAGTCCTAATCCTACACCACCATATTGCTGTTGCCAACGACGACGGAGCATCATCGAGATACGGTCTTGCTCAATCTGCGAGTCCCCAAAATGTACCACCCGAACAGCATGGTAGTGCGCTAACGACAAGGCCTCAAAGAAAGAAGCAAAGTGTTGCGTGGTGTCCATGATGGGCTCGATGGAGGTGATGGGCACAAAGGAATCCAAGGTGTCGGAAGATAGCGATTCTAGATGATCTAGAGAGTCTAGATGAACTAGGTTCTCTAGTTTAGATAAGGAGAATAGGATACCTATCGTGACCCACAAGAAAAGAACAATATGCCAAATTCGGAAGGACTTCATTTCTTCCACAAAGCGCGTGTGAAGAGTAAGAGTACCGTGAAAATCTCCAAACGACCAATAAGCATCACCATCGTCATCCACCATTTAGCTACGGTGGGGAAGGTTGCCCAAGACGAGAGCGGTCCGTAGGTGCCGATACCGATACCCACATTGCCGATAGCAGAGACAGAAGCACCTACTGCATCTTGGAAATGGACATCGCACCCACAGAAAATCAATATCGAACCTACGATGATGACAATATACCAAAGCATAAACGCCATGATGTTACTTATCGTCTCGTGCCCTAAAGGTCGCTCGTTAAGCATGATAGGCATCACGGCATTAGGGTGGATACGGCGTTTGAACTCCGCCAATCCCGACTTGATGAAAATCAAGATACGCACCCATTTGATACCCCCGGAGGTGCTACCACTACAAGCGCCGGTGAACATCATAAAGAACACAATCACCCATAGCAGTTGTGGCCACATCGTATAATCGGCAATCACATAACCGGTGGAGGTTAAAGCACTAGTCGCCATAAAGAACCCGTGACGCAACGAGCGTTCGATATACCTAAGGGTTTCACTTGTTTGTCCCAAAGTCCAATCGTGAGCCATACAACTATGATAGACAAACAATCCGGCGGAGATAACGATGGTACAAGCGAGTACCGCACCGATATACCAACGCGCCTCCTCGTCCTCGACTAAGCGTTTGGCTTTGCCTCGCAAGCAGTGAATGATGAGGGCGAAGTTGATTCCCGACAAGAACATAAACGCTGCCACCGTATATTGGATGGCAGGATTGGTGCCGATCAACGACTGATTGAAGGTGGAGAAACCACCTGTGGCAATCGTCGAGAACGAATGGCAGATAGCGTCGAAACTATCCATGCCGAATAGGTGTAGCAGCAATGCTTCCAAGCCTGTGAGCACGATATATAATCCCCACAGCAGCTTCGCGGTGTCTGCAATATGAGGCGATAGTTTCTCGTAATACACGCCCGTCATTTCGGCGGCATACAACTGCATTCCGCCCAGTCCGAACATAGGCAGTAAAGCCAAGCACAAAACGATGATTCCCAAACCACCGACCCATTGCGTTAGGCTGCGCCAAAACAGAATACCGTGACTCTGCGAGGCAATGTCGTTCATGATCGTAGCACCGGTGGTGGTGAAACCCGACATGGTCTCAAACCACGCATCCGTAACCGATTCGATGGCTCCGCTCAAGAAATAGGGGAGCATACCAAAGGCGGAGAACACGATCCACACCAATGCCACAATGACATATCCCTCGCGTTCACTGACTTGGTTGGAGGCGTTGCGACCAATGATGAGTCCCAGCACGCCGGCAACTAATGTGAGGGCGGTGGAGACAATGAATGCCATCAAGTCGGTCTCGTTGTACCACCAACTTACGCCAAGGGCTATCGCCATAAACAATGTCTCGAAGAGCAGCAGGGCTCCCATTGTTCGGAAAATAATCTTCGTATTAAATGCTCTGGTCATTCTTTGAAGAATTTATCTAATTGACGAATCACATCGCTCTTGCAGAAGACAACGACTTTGTCGCCCTCAATCACTTCGGTGTCACCATTGACTAATATACCTTCGCCTGCGCGAACGATACCTCCGATATTTACATTCTTTGGAAAACGCATATCGCGAATCTTACCACGCGTGATACGACTGCCGGGCATTGCCATAAACTCCACAATCTGCGCATCTGCGTTGGTGAGGTTGCGGACATTCAGCACGCTGGCGGCATCCAATAATAACTGGTAGATATAACTGGAGGTAATCGTTTTCTTATTTAGAACCGTACCGATATCCAACCCTTCTGCCATCGGGATATAGTCGATATTCTCGACCTCGGCGATGGTCTTACGCACTCCAAAACGTTTGGCGGTGAGGCAAGCAAAGATGTTTGCTTCGCTCTTTTCCGCTACTGCAACTACGGCATCGGCATCCTGTATGCCTTCCTCGCGCAGCATCTCCATATCGCTGCCGTCCCCATTGAGGATTAGGGCGTTCTCCAGTTTCTCGCTTAACTTATAGCAGGTCTCTTTGTCGGGCTCCAGAATCTTCACGCTGATATCGTGAGGTAACTGCTGAACCGCTTTCTGCGCGATTCTACTGCCACCAATGAAGAACACATTCTTAATCTCGCGTTCAGTCTTACCAAACTGCTCGCGCATGAAATCCATCTCCTCTTTGATGCACATGACATACACCAAATCGCCCGGTTCAATAGCATCTGTTCCTGTAGGAATCAAGGTCTGATTGTTGCGTTTGATAGCCACCACGCGATAACGACCGTGACCGAAATAGCCAGATGCAAACTTCTGCCCCACTACAGACGCATTCTCATATACTTTGACTACGCACAACTCCAATGCCCCCTCGCATAACGAGAGGTGATAACGCAACCAGTTGGTCTTGAGCGATTCGCAAATCTCGTTGGCTGCCAGCACTTCCGGATAGATGAGATGCGTCAGACCTAAGTCTTCAAACAAACGTTTGTTCTCGGGCAAGAGGTATTCGTAGTTGTCAATGCGCGCCAATGTCTTCTTGGCACCTAACTTATTGGCAAGAATACAAGCCGTCAGGTTCGTGGTTTCTTCCGGCGTGACCGCAATGAACAGGTCCACATCCTTGACACCACTTTCTTTCAAATCGTGGATGGACGTGGCATTGCCCAACCGCTCCATGATATCGTAGTTGGTTTCCAACGTCCCTAAACGCTCTTGGTCTCCATCCAAAAGAGTGATGTTCATGTTCTCGCGGGAGAGTAACTTGGCTAAGTGTATGCCTACTTCTCCAGCACCTGCAATAATGATTCGCATAAGCCGTCCTTATCTAATTTAAGCATGTGATACAATTCCTTCGTAGAACCATGTTCTACAAACATATTCGGGACACCGAGTCGCGTCACGTTCGCCTTATACCCCTTGTCCGCAAAATACTCTAATACGGCAGAACCCAATCCTCCACTGATTTCCCCATCCTCGACGGTCACTACCTTATCGAAATGCGTGCCCACATAATCGAGTATCTCTGTGTCTATCGGTTTCAACCATAGCATATTCCAGTGGGCGATTTCTTCTCTTATAGGCGAAGCCGGTCTTTCAGCGCAGCGGTCATTCAGCGAAGCGATCGCTTCTTCGATTGTACACCCAATCGCACCAATACTTAGCACGGCTACCTTCGTCCCTTCTCTTAAACATCTACCTTTACCAAAATTCACTTTCCACTCTTCACTTTCACTTTCCACTAATGAAGGAACTCGCCCCCTCGGGTACCGGATAGCGATAGGACCGTCAAAGTCTTTGGCAATACGCATCATCTGTTTGAGGTCGTTTGCCACCATCGGGGCGGCAATCGTGATATTCGGTACTGGGCGCAGGTATGCTAAGTCAAGCAGTCCGTGGTGCGTGGCACCATCGTTCCCGACGATACCGGCGCGGTCGATACAGAAAACAACATGTAACTTAGGCAGTGCCACATCGTGGATGATGTTGTCGTATGCCCGTTGCATGAAACTGGAATAGATATTGCAATAGGGGATGACTCCCTCTTTGGCTAATCCGGCAGAGAACGTGACAGCGTGCCCCTCGGCGATACCGACATCGAAGACGCGTTCAGGTATCTCGTTTTGCATGATGGTCATCGAGCACCCACTTGGCATGGCGGGTGTGACACCTACCACGCGCTTGTCCTCTTTCGCGATCTCAAGTAACGTCTGACCAAACACCTCTTGCCATAATGGGGGAGTAGGGGAGGAGGGGAGTAGAGGAGTAGGGGTAGTTTGTAATCTATCTCCTGTTTCCACATTGAACTCACCGGGTGCGTGCCAAATCGTTTGGTTCTGTTCGGCGGGAGCATAACCTTTGCCTTTCTTCGTGATGATGTGCAACACTTTGGGACCGCGGTGGTTCTTAATCTCGGAGAGAATACGCACAAGATCTACCACATTATGCCCATCGGCAGGACCGAAATAACGGATGTCCAGTCCTTGGAAGATATTATTCGGTTGACGCGTGAGAATAGTCTTGAGATTATTCGTAAAACGACGCATTGCTATTGTCTTGCGCTCGTTGACGAGGTGCAGTTTTCGGGCTATCTGATATAGATTCCAACGCACGCGGTTGTAACACTCACTCGTGGTGATATTCACAAGGTATTGCGTGAACCCACCGTGGATAGGATCAATCGCCATGTTGTTATCATTGAGTACGATGAGCAGGTTGTTCTTATCCATTGAGGTGTTATTCAGTCCCTCAAACGCTAAGCCGCCCGTCATCGCCCCATCACCGATAATCGCTACGACGTTGGGAGTAGAGGGGTAGGGGGGTAGGGGAGTAGGGGTATTCGTTGACTGCAACACCTCGTGCGCCACCTCAATTCCGAGGGCAGCGGATATGCTGTTGCTGGCGTGTCCGGCGATGAAAGCGTCGTATTCACTTTCCGCAGGAGTAGGGAAGGGAGCCAGTCCTTTGAACTGACGGTTGGTGCAGAAACGGTCTCTGCGACCGGTTAAGATCTTGTGTGCGTAGGCTTGATGACCCACATCCCAAACCAGTTTGTCGTAGGGGGTGTCAAAAACGTAATGCAGTGCCACCGTCAATTCTATCGTCCCTAACGACGAAGCGAGGTGACCCGGGTTGTGGCTGAGCTCACGAATGATAAAATCGCGTAACTCGTCACATAAAGTGGGGAGTTCTTCCACAGAAAGATTCTTCAAATCTTTAGGGGAATCGATTATATTAAGATAGCGATAATCCATAATTTCGCGCAAAGGTACTACAAATATTTGAATTATGCAAGTTTTTTTTGAAAATATGACGAAAAATGCAAAAAAATGTCGAAATTATTTGGTGGTTTCAAAAAAATGTTGTAATTTTGCAGTCCCTTTCGTGGTTTCATGATTTTTAACCCACGGAATGGTGTATTTGGAAAGGAGGTGTATGCAATGATCGTAGTACCCGTAAAAGAAGGCGAGAATATCGAACGCGCCATTAAGAAGTTTAAACGCAAATTCGACAAGACCGGTGTCATCAAAGAGCTCCGTTCCCGTCAGCAATTCAACAAGCCGTCTGAGCTCAAACGAGTTAAGATGCAACATGCTATCTATGTGCAACAATTGCATGCCCATGATGATATGTAATTGATAATACATTATCTACAAAGAGAGGGAGGCCAATTGGTCTCCCTCTTTTGTGTAGTTTTCCATTCACCCATTCACCGTCTATATTGTCTTCAGCCACAACGCCATAAAGCGGTCATAAAAATACTCCGGACCGACATAGCCATACATCACAAATGGGTTGTCTATTATACGCAAGAAAAAATGCGACTTTTTAACAAAATCGCATTTTTTTATATTAGAACGGATAGCCGATACCGAAGCTGAAGCGAAGGCCGTCGTAGACGGTGGGGATATTGTAGTACTTGGTAATGGGTTCGTCGGTCATATTGCCTTGCTTATCATACTTATAGGTCTGGTAAGGCAGGTGCAGTCCCACACCGATATCCAGACGGACGACGATAGACTCGATATCCACACGCAGACCCAAACCGGTACCGAGGGCCAGTTGTTTACCCAAGTTCTCAATTCGAAAGCCGTCTTCGACTTTATCCGTAAAACCGAACTTCTGCATAAAATCCTCCTCCCCTATCCGCTCAGCGGAGTCCCACAGGTCTTCCCAGTTCCATACATTACCCACATCGGCAAAAACGGCACCTCTGAGTTTCCACACAATAGGGAAACGGAACTCGACATTGGCTTCCAATTTGAAGTCACCTGTATGGAAGAGCGCCTGGTTATACTTAGGACTGAAGAAGTCACCCGGACCATAGGAGTTAGGTGCCGCAAAACGCATACTCGTCGTTCCGCCTGCGTGGAACCTCTCCGACATCGGTGCCAGGGAGGAGTTGCCTAACGGAATGATACCTCCGGCAAACAGACGGGTGGCAAAACAGATGGTGGGCGTGATATTAAACTTATTACGCAGTTCGAGCGTGGTCTTAACGAACTGGTCATACAGTTTGCCTTTATCGTTCCATTTCTTGCCGCCGATGGCGCACAGGGCATTGATGAGGTTACCCGACTCTTTGATATCCCAATCGAAGAAAGTGTTAACCACCCGTTCGGAGCGGTAGTTATCGTAGGTAAAGTTATAACCGATGGCGGGCACTAACTCATCCCCTACAATCACGGCAACGAGTTCGGGATAGTCTGCTGCTTTCTCTTTTAAGTCGGGCGAAGCTGCCTTCATCTTCACACCGGACAAAGAGAAGGGCGTGAACGCGTGGGTGATATATTTGCCGGAACGGATAAAATACGTGAACGAACCGGATATCTTATGAATGTCATACCCTCCGGCTATATTCTCGTATTGGTATCCTACAATGTACCGTGTACTGCCTTGCGGGGCATCGTCCCTACCCCAATGCAGATAAGGCAAGACGAAACTCAGGTCGGCGCCTAACTTATAGGTATTCTTGTTCCTCGGGTCCCCCGGGAAGTTCTTATTCAGGGACCAATAATAAGCGCCCTTCATTTTAAGCGATAGGGCTTCGTTATTTCCCATCAGGTTACGCACACCCAAGGTCAGTGCCCCATCGGGTCCGAGGGAGTTATTGCTTCGGTAGATAAGGTCCACATCGCCCGCGATACTGTACGTATATTCGAGGGAGTCTTTGACGGGACGTTTCCAATCCTTAAAGGCACGCACACCCAGACCGGACTTATTCAGTTCGCCTTCCAAGACGTTATCGTAGTCTTTACGGGAGAAGACGTGTGCCAACACGTTTCCCGATGGCACCAGTTTATATTCCGCCTTGATACTGCTGAGCAATCCCTGTGTCTTGCTTATCTCAGGGTTATCGGAGAGCGTAGAACCGAGGCTCACCCGCAGTTTGTCCTTAAAGAAAGACTTGCTGATGGTCAGATCAATGTCTTTGGTTTTGACATTATTGCCGTGTATCTTCTCTCCGGAACTAAGGTCAATATCGACTACCTTTCCGGCTTTGGAATTTTCCATGGCGGCATTGATCTTACTATTGAGGATACTGGACACGGCGTACCCGTCTTTTTGGGCTGCTACATTACTCTCCCCCACATACATGCCTGTACCCAGCAGGACCATTGCCAAGCCGTTTTTATCCTCCTTGGTCTTGGTGCTGAGTTCTTGCGTTATCTGATCGTCATGAGGGGCTTCCAAGAAGAATCCGATAGAGTTTATTCCCAACGAATCCAAGGGACCGTTCACTCTTACGCCGGCATTAAAATCGACGCGGCGCGACTGTTCTCCTTCCGATTGCACATCGGCTTTGACAGCCTGAGAGGCAGAGACGGACAGTTCAGTGGCACCGATAGAGCCGTTGAGCCGTGCATAACTGCCCGAATCCACTTGGAAGGGGAGCATCGGGTAAGCCTTGGGCGAATACTTGACCGTACCTTTATTAACATAAACCGTACCACTCAGGTCAAGGCTGTCGGCATAGTGGGCGTGCACTTTACCTGTGGGAAAGATCTGCGCGAAGTTCTTTTCGTCAATAGGATACGTAAGGTCGGTGACGGGAAGGATATCGACATCTACATCGGCATCGAAATGACTGAGCGGGCCTTTCACTTGTCCTTGGATAGCGGCTGCCAAGTTACCATATACGGGTATCGGACCGTTGGGACGCAAACGCACCGGTGCAAAACTATCGGAAGCAAAGGTGACATCGAGGTAGGAACTGTCCAGGTTCAGTCCGCCATTAAGAGCGATGAACGTACTATCGATACCATAGACAGGCAGTCCGTTGAATTGGATATTGTTATGTTCCATCGTGATGGGTGTCTGTCCTAAACCTATCTCCACCTCGTAGGGCTTATAGAGGGCTTTCACGCCTATGGGTTGTACATGGGCAGACATATCTATAGCGGAAGGCAGTCCGTCTATCGTCACTCCGGCACGGATATTTCCACTCAAATCGATATCGGGCATTTTCAGGATACTGTCCACCAAGTCCAGCGGTATATCGTCTAAATTAGCGCGAAGCATAAACGCTCCTTTGGGATAAAGGAGAGAGGGTTCGATGGTGAAATCAATGGTATGGTCGTTGAGCACGAGCGTATCATAACTCAGTCCGTTGAGATGGATAGCACCATCACCGAATATATCCGGTTCCTTGCGATGGATTTGAGTCTGGAAAGTATAATCGGTCTTGGCTCCGTGCGTAGCCACCAGTCCGTCGGAACTGACGGTCACATCCGCCAACTTCGGTCGGACATCGGAATCGATATGAAGGGCGGCATCCAAGTGACGAAGGTCCACGCCATACTTCGCGACGATGGGTTGGACGAGTGTATGTTCTCCCACGTGCAGACCGACATCTACCGACGGAACACGAGCCAATAGCGAGTCTATTCCTTCCGCCGTCTTCAGCGAGTCAACTGCCTTCATGATAGAGGACAGGTGTTTGGGCGAGCGCACATTCACTGCCAGTTGGTCTAAAGCAATATTGCAGGAAGTGACGGTATCTTTTACCGCAGCCTCCAACCGTATGCCCGACAGGTCATATTCATTGTAGACGCACTTGGGCAAATCCACTTGCACCTCTGTAAACATTCGGGGAGAAGTAATGTCCAATCCTTGACCTTTGGCTTTGATTGTACCCGACAGCAAAGCCACGGTAGAATCCCCCAAGAATGGAGACAGGTCAAAATGGTGCAAGTTAGCCGTCAAGTCGTATGCTTCTTTTTCTATATTGTAAGTACCTTGCGCATGCGCGGAATTGCCCTGTAGTTTAGCGTCAGCAGCGAAACGCACCCACATCTTGTCCAAATCGAAATACGTGGCTGAAAGACCGAGGTCCGCTTTCAAAGAGTCGCAACGGGCACGCAGTTTATTGGAGGTTATCAACTGTTTGTCGAGGTCCACGCGAGCATCCCCGTGGAGGGTATCTATCGGTATGCTCAGACTGCCTAAACGGAAATGTCCGTTACCGATATGAAGCGAAGGAACATCGTACAAGTTATGTCCCACATCCGCCAAAGCCGTTGTTTGGAGGGATTGGGTCGCGACATCAAGCCCCATCGGCAGCAAGCGGAAACGGAAGTTATCCAATCGTCCGTCGGGGACATCGAAGGCCATAAGGGTGGTTGTGGTGTCTTCCTCTGTCTCCTCGGGTGTATCGTTGAGGGTGATGGCGACATCCGCATCGGCCAATCGCAAGCCATGCAACGGGAAAGCACCCTTATCCAAGACGATACCGGGGCTTTGAGTACGCAGCCGTCCGATGTTCGCATCAATCTTGACGGCTTCTATCAGGCTATCGGTATGGGCGACGGCATTATCCAATGCCAAACGGAAGACGGGTATCGTGTCCCGTAGGTGGATGGAGGACAGGGTGCTATCTTTTGCCAAAGGCAGTGCACTGAGCGCCAAATGGTCGAGATAAAGCAGCGTGTCTTGGTTAGCGTGCCCGATAAAAAGGGTGTCTATCTCAATAACGACGGAATCGCTAAAGATAGTAGAGGGCCGTTGGTGGAAGGGGGACAGATAGAGTCGGTGGAGTTCGATATCGTAGCCTGTCTTCTCGGAGGCAATTTCTATACCTTTATTCAGTATCTTCTGTCGAACGGCAGGAGTAGCTATCAAACCGGCAACGGTTATGACTCCGGCGGCTCCCAATCCGATGAGTACGGCAGGTATAATCCATAAAAAGTGTGCTTTATGCTTCATTATTGGTCGTTAGTTATTAGTCGTTAGTTTTAGAATTTGTAGTTGATGCCGATGTTGACAGAACGGCGGTTAAGGACTTTTTCGGTGACCTTATAATAGGTATAAGCGGCGTTCCAAGTCTCCTCATAATCGGGTTTATCGACTAAGTCATTGACCTTAACATAAAGGTCGAGGAAACTGGTGTTCAGATGCCGTCCGTACGGCAGGATAGTAAACGTATGTGTGAGTTGTATATTGGCTCCTATATATTCGCCTTTGAGGTTATAGGCGGAAGCCTTGGCACTCTTATACACGAGTTCCGAAGCCAGGCGGGTATCTTTTGTAAGGCTGGCGGTAAGGTTCATTCCGACTTCGAAGTTAAAGTCGGTCTTATCCACTTTATTACTTTCTTCCTTCACGAAGACATCATAGTAGGTGCCCATCCACATCTTGGCTTTGACGGCATCGTAATCGACTTTAAGGTCTAAGGTCAGTCCGCCGGTGTGCTGTTTTTTGGCATTGATCCAAGTGAAGACAGTCGAATCGGCGGTGGCCCGGTCAATTACTTTCTCCACCTTATCCTTTGTATAACGATAGCCAACGGTAATGTCGGTACCGAAGTGCTCTGCCATAAAACCGTAGGTCAGTCCCACCTCGTCTTTGGTTGTGGGTTTGAGGTTGATGTTTCCTTGGAAATATTCTCCATCCGACTTGCCTAAGATGATGGCCGGATTGAGTTTCTCATAATCGGGTCGTTCGAGGATACGCTGATAGGTTAGGTCGAGGCGATGGCGGTTATTGAACTTATAGCCGATGTTAGCGGCTAAGATATTTTGCCACTGCGAATTACGGAACTCATATTGGTCTGCCGTTACTTCTGTCAGACGGTTGTACAGTTGATGGTGGTACCATTGGACACGCTCGTTCACGAAGAACTCCAGTCCCTTGTACTTATAGGAAAGACATACATTCGGTTCCAAAGCCAAGGATGCGTACAGTTGCGAACGGTCAAGTGATACCGAGTCAATCCATTGGTTATTGACGTGGTTCCAACCCATATAGACATCCACATCGTTATGCCAAACAAAGTCAAGCCCTGCCTTGAACGAGAGGTCGGTTACATTGCCCAGACTCTTGTCCTCATAGAAAGCTTCTATTTTGGTATCCGCGTCATTGAGAGAACTGGTAGTCCAATAGTGGCGGTCTCTCGCGTAGTATTCTCCGGAAGTTCTACGAAACAGTTCCTCGTTTTTCATCTTTACCAATCCTGTTATGCCCACATACACCTTGCTATCTGTTTTACCAAAGACATGGGTATAAGTGAGTTGCGGTTTGATATTATGCTCGATAGCGTCCGTGGTATCCCGCTGCTCGCCCTTGAGCGAGTCCTGGGCGAAGTTATAACGTCCGGCGAGGATAGATGGTTTATCCTTATTGCCCTTGTATTGGTATTGCAGACCGATATTGAGTACATCGTGCTCTTTTATCCGGAAATCGCAATTAAAACCGGTACTCACTTGCCAATCACGTTTATAGAATTGTTTTTGTTCGAACTTACTATAACCGGATTTGGAATTTTTCGCGTCCAAGGTACTCGTCGTTTCTTGGGTAGGATTATAGTTATGTCCACCCGAGAGGTTGAACTTAAGGTTAACGATGGAAGTATCCAATTTGAGGTTGAGTTTGACATCCTCTTTGTTTACTACATCAAAGTTCGATAATCCGGACCCTTCGATATTTCCGGAGAATTGTGCCCATAAGCCTGTGCTCAGCGATAGGGCGGCAAGAATTGATAATGTTAATCTTTTCATTTTTTATAAACTTCTTTACCCTCAAAATATGTTGCTACAACCTTCGTGTTGTGGATGTTTTGCGCCTCACACCGGAGCACATCCTGGTCAATAAGGAGGAAGTCCGCATATTTGCCCACTTTGATAGAACCGCGCTCAGCCTCTACGTGCATCTGATATGCACCATTGATAGTGAGTGCCTGCAAAGCCTGCTCACGTGAGATAAGTTCTTCCGACCACCAAGGTTTGGTGAGCGAACCATCTATATGCATCTGACCGGTAACGGCAATCTCCATGATACCAAACGGGTCAATAGGCGAACCTGAGGTAGCCGGAAAATCACAATGCGAGGTCATAACGACTCCTGCATCGAAATAGGACTTCATCGGATAGGATTGGTTAACCACATTTTGAGGAACAATGTCATTTACATAGTCGGCTGCCCAATCCGACATCCCGTGCCACAATATGCCGGCAACAGCCACAATATCGTTCTGGGCCATACGTACAAAATCCGCCTTAGGCACATTGCGAGTGTGTACCACGGTGTTGCGCAGTTTCTTCTTTCCCTCAGCAGCGAAAGCGTTCACGGCACGATGGACAGCTCCATCACCCATCGTATGAACGTGCATCGTCATTCCATTGGCATTGGCGGTGCGGGTGATCTTAGCCACTTCGTCTTCCTCCCAGTTAGCGATTCCATAACCATATTCCTTATGTTTATAGGGTTCCATTGTCAGACCCGTACCACTCTCTACCGTACCGTCAATAAAGATTTTAACGTAGTCTGCATAGACATGACCACCGGTATATTGCTTTATCTGTTTGGCTTTTTTCAACTCGGCTTTGACACTCTCACACGAACTCTCTATCTCGTAACTCATACCCAACAACATATGTAGGTTACCGGCTTGGTCAAGCGACCGGGCACCCTCGTAGAAAGCATTGGTTCCAAAGTAATTGGACCAACCATCCATATACGAAACATAACCATTGGAAAGCAATAGTTGTTGCGCTTGTTCAATGGCTGTTTGGGCTGCGGAAGCCGGGAGAAGTTCATCGAAGTTGATACCGTGAGAGCGAATATATGTTCCGGCTTGCTCAAGGAGCAGTCCGGTTGGTTTATTATCGGCATCCATACATATCTCACCACCACGGATTTCGGAAACAAGCACATTACCATCCTTATCCAAGATACCTGCATTTTGCAGGCACAGGGTGTTAACCAGACCTTTATGCCCTTCGCCATCACTCATATACAGGGCAACATCAGGACAGATAGCATCCAACTCACTGCGCGTGGGCATTCCCGATGCTAAGAAGGATTGATACATCCAACCCGTACCAAAGATAGAAGACTTGCCTGTAAGTTTGGCTTCGTCGTAAGCGGCTTTAATCGCCTGTTTAAATTCTTCCACAGTAGTATTGATTGTGAAAACAGGTCCTCCCATAACGTTTAGACCGCCCGCCATCATATAGTGGGCGTGTCCCTCATAACAGCCGGGGATAATGATGCCTTTGTCCCTATAATCAATCACTGTTACACCGTCCTGTACGTATTTCTCTGCTCCATCGGCTGTACCTACATAGAGAAATTTGCCGCCACCTACTACAAAAGCATCAGCGATAGCGTTGTTTTCTGCGGTAAAGATTTTACCATACACTACTAAATCCGGACTCTCATTATTAGAGTTCTTTTGGTTGCAGCCTACCAATGTAATCGCTGCGATGGTCATAATGGCTAAAAATAGTTTTTTCATTGTTGTTTTATTGTTTTAGTTAGAAAGACTTTTGTACACCGAACTTGATACCGTATAAGGCAGGGGTGAATTGGTTGGCAATAAGGTTACTGAGTTTACCCGAGAAAAGGATGACATCGTTACTATACTCCCTGTGCGTTTCACCGGACATATCTTTATACACACGTGTCGTGCCGCTATAACCTAAACTAAGGATAGAGAAGAAGAAATTAAACGTACTCTTCTCGTTAAACTTAAACGTAATCAGCGGAGAGAGCTGGGCTCCGTACGAAATGGTGTGTTTTAGTCCATCATAATCCGTACCTTTGGGATCTCCGCCGACAATGGTCGGGAACGTCATACAGGTATAGCCGTGCAGTTCAAGCCATATACCTAATTTCTCATTAAAGAGTGTCGTGAGACGATAGCGTCCATAGGGAGCAATCTCCCAAGCCCCGCCACGAACTTTAAGGTTAACATCCTCCTCGTGGGAAATGTCATACTTAATCGTATAGGATTCGGTTTGACTGTAATAGGAGCCGCCTATACGCAAACCCACTTGAGCCTTCTCGCTTAACCGATAACCAAACTCGGGGGTCAGCGAGAAAGACCATCCATTGGCAAGCATACGGTCTCGTGTATCGTTATGGAAATAAATATCGAAGTTATAACCATAGTAGAACTTCTTTTTCAAACTTGTCTCCTCAGCCGCAACCGTGTCCTTAGTTTGGGTTGCCGTTGCCGGTGTTTCCTCCGCCATAATCGGAGTTACTAAGGCGAACAATGCGAATAAGACTGTTAATTTTTTCATTGTTTTTTAATAATTTTAAAATTTTATTAAATTTGACTGCAAAGGTACAACTTTTTTTTGACATATGCAAATATAGATATAAAAAAATGCACTTTTGCTGAACAAAAATGCATTTCTTTGGGAATTGTGTCCCTATAGAACGAAGTCTAACTTATCTTAGAACAAGTAACGAACACCAAGGGTGCAACCAATCAAACCGGGAGTATAGAAACCTACGCCAGTGCTACCGGAAGAAGTTATGATTGCCGGACCAATCTCAGGACGCCAATCGATGGAGAGCTCCAGCGGGAACCAGAAGTCGTAAGCAACGCCAACGTGACCGGCTGCACCTACGTGACCACCAATACCATTACCCGGGAACAATACACCACCGGCAAGACCGCAACCCATAGCCCAGTTCCATTCACCTTTCTTATCCCAAGGAATTTGTGTGTTGAAAGGATTAACCCAATCGTAAGTAGCTTGTACGCTTACACCAAAAACACCCCAAGGAGTAAAAGCAGCGGCTAAATCAATCATATTGCCATTAGACAAACCGTGTTGATAACTGAAACCAACGAAACCACCAAGGTTACCACCAATAGCGCGAGGACCACCGGCCTCAATTTGTGACTTAACTTCGTTGTACGTACCTTTGACGTCAACATTCTTCTCTGCGTTCATAAAAGAAACGCTTGCGATAGCCAATACGGCTACTAAGAAAATCTTTTTCATAATAATGAATTTAATGAATGATGAATTGATTTATTTGTATAAGTTTTTTAGTTTTTTCCAAAAATCGCTGCAAAGGTACAACATTTTTTTGATATATGCAAATAAAAAGCGATTTTTAACAAAAAATTTGTTAGATTGTCCGCTTTTGGCATAAAAAAAGCGCACTTGGCAGGATTACCAGGTGCGCGGGTTGGGTGGAGAGAAATTTATATGCTCCAATTAACAATAGAACATATTTTAATATGATGTCCTTCTAAATCCACATCTTCATCAAAATGATCAGTGATGAGTAAAAGGTTCTCACATCCCGTCATTTGTGCGGCAAGAACAAGTCCCTTTAATTCCCGTTTTCGAGTTTTCTCCGAGGAAATATCGTATGATACTTGAACGGCCTGTAAAACATGATTGCCATTGCACACAATAAAATCACATTCGCCACTACGCTCGTTAAGATAGTACACATCCCACCCTTCTCGTTTGGCGGCACGTAATAATTGGCATAAGACGATGGTTTCAAGTCTCCAACCTAAATTATCTCCAACGAAAGCATTTTCCCGATTATTCATCAAAGCAATATCCACCGGATATATCTTTTCCTGAGTCACGCGGAGCTTACTCTTAACAGAGTATTTCTGTATTCCAATGAGTAAAAAAGCTTGTTTGAGATAGTTAAGATAGTTTTTTGCAGTATGCTCGGATTTGAAATGAAACAACTCACTCAATTCTGTAGTCACAACTTGACATGGTACCATATTCAAAAGGTGATGTGTCATTTGTTCAAAGGCGGCTTTGTAACTTATTTTATAACGGTTTTCAATATCTCTGTGAAGGATATTGTTGGTTAAATCGCGCACATACGACCGATTGTCTGCAATATGTATTAATTCAGGGAAACCTCCTTGTTGTATATATTCATCAAAAGTAGCGCGACGAAAACCTATTGCTTTGGTTGATTTCGATTGAAAATCTACTTGCATCATACCACAATATTCCTCAAAAGAAAATGGATATAGATATATTTCCTTACTTCTACCGGATAAGTAGGTACTAAGTTCTGAACTTAATAGTTTAGCATTACTACCTGTTACCACGATGTGTATGTTTTTTCTTAACAATCTATTTACAAACAAGTGCCATCCATCAATATCTTGCACTTCATCTAAAAACAAATAGTTAAAATCACCATAAACCTTATATAATATCTCCAAGATGTCATTTAATTGTTCAGATGATATTCCACGCAAACGCTCATCATTAAAATCCACATATGCATATTTTACTTGAGCATGTTCGAGGGCAAGAAAACACAAGGTTGATTTTCCGCTTCTACGCACACCTATCACCACCTGCGCCTGAGTACTATTCAAATCTATTAGACTTTCCTCCAACCGAGAGCATAGATGTTGCGCTCGCTTCGATTCAAGTTCCTCTTTTTGGTCTAACAGCACCAACTCCAAGACGCGCTTATCAATAACATTTTCCTTTCTCATAATACGATAATTTACAGCTTTTCACACAACTTATTTACGATATTTTACAAGTTTTAATTAGTCTTAATTACGATATTTTACATAAATTCGACTGCAAAGGTACGACTTTTTTTTGAAACTACCAAATTTTTAGTGTATTTTTTTACAAATTGCGCAAAAAAAGCCACCTACCGAGTAAGGCAGGTGGTGGGAAATTATGTCTATATTAATAGTCTATATTCCTATCATCCCTCTCGCAACCAATGAGCGAGATCCTTTATTATAATGCCTTGATAATCATAGTCCGCATGACGAGTTCTTGCAATAATCATCTTTGGATAGGCTTCTTTAATTTGTAAAAGAGGAGTGTATTCTCGTTTAAAAGTTTCCGGATTAGATAAATCATCACTAACTTGAATGAAGATTTTCTCATTTCCTCGCATTGCTACAAAATCTATTTCTCAAAACAAAAAAAATATCAAAAATGCGAAATAAGTATACGTAACTATATGTTTATTAATTGAAATTCGGCTGCAAAGTTAATACTTTTTTTTTGAATTATGCAAATAAAGGTGTGAAATTTTTGCTATATATTGTGATAATTCACAAGTCCGCCGAATGGTAGAGCCAGTTGCTCAGTGCCGTTGTATATCACTTGTGAAGATAAAAGTTCATCTCCCAACAAAGTTTGCAGATGTTTAAGTGTTTTTGTAAAATCCGGATGGAAACGCTCCGCAGATTTGATCTCAAATGCCCGGAAACCGGAACTTTCTTCTTGCAAAACATCTACTTCATAACTCTTGTCTCTATAGAACGAGAGGTTGTTTTTACGAGCAGAATTATAACAATCTTTTAGCATCTCGCAAACAACCATATTTTCAAATATAGCACCTCGTAAAGGGTGATGAGCTAATTGTTGTGCATTCTCAATACCTAAAAGATAGCACACCAATCCCACATCATAAAAATAGATTTTAGGAGTCTTAGTTAGTCTTTTTCCTATATTACGGTAAAATGGATGTAAAGTAAACGCCGTATAGGATGTCTCTAATATGCTCAACCATGACTGAATTGTTTTATAATCAACTCCTAACTCGGCAGCAATTGATGAAGCCACAAATAAATTGCCAACACGAGCAGCCATCAAAGTCAAGAACCGCTGGAAAAGACTCAAGTCTTTAATGTTTAATATCTGACGCACATCTCGTTGAATATAGGTTGCCACATAACTATCATATACCATATCTGGCGATTTTCCGTCCCCCCAAATGGCAGGATAAAAACCACGCCATAACAATTCGTCCGTTGGTATATTCGCGTCCTCTCTTAACTCTTTTAAACTGAGTGGAAGCAGTCTCAACACCGCCACTCGTCCCGCTAAAGACTGGGTAATATTTTGCATTAATAAGAAGTCGCTACTGCCACTTAATATATAGCGATAGTCTTTGTGCTCATCTACTACCACTTGAAGAGCAGAAAAGATTTCGGGTAGATTTTGTGCTTCGTCGATAATCAATCCATTGGAATGACTTAACAAATATCCCTCTAAATCTTGACGAATTAACTCGCGCGTAGTAGATCGCTCAAGATTGATATACTCGTAGTTGGGAAACGCCATCTTGCACAAAGTTGTTTTGCCGGATTGACGTGGTCCTGTTACAGAAATTATGCTCCATTGAGCACTTAATTCTACTAATTTTTTCTCTAGAATTCGTTGGTACATAAGTCGTATTTTTGGACAAAATAGGATTGTGACTCCTAATTCGGCTGCAAAGTTAGTAAAAAATTTTCATATATGCAAGAAAAATGTGTGATTTTTCGCAAAATGGGCATAAAAAACCACCAACCGCGTGGCTGGTGGTCTATATTCTTAACTTTAAAAGTTAATGATGAAAGAATTTTTATCGAACCTCTTGTCCAAGGATGGAGAAGTTCTTGTTCTCCGCACGGAAGATAACTTGACCATTGGTCAGCACCTTCGTAGCCTTAACGGCAGCACGCATTTGAGGCAAAGTGGTCGGATCTTCAGCAAGTTCAAACTTACCGCCATACCAGTTGCCATCCTCGTCCGGTTGGTTTTCTTTAGCCCAAGTGCCATGCAACGTCAAGAGAGCGGGAGCATCTGCTCCTACGCCAGCGAAAGCATCTTCACCAATACCATTTTGGCAAGCATTACCTAAGAAAGTAACGGAAGCCAAACTAGAGCATTCGTAGAAAGCACCCTCTCCAATCGTCGTAACACCGGCAGGGATAGTGATGGTTTGCAAACCGGAGCCAGTGAAAGCAAATTCTTCAATCGTGGTTACACTGGCAGGAATAGTAATAGATTCCAAAGATGAGCAATTTTCGAAAGCAGACGATCCAATCGTTAGTAAACCTTCAGGCAAGGTAACGGACTGCAAAGATGAGCAATTGTAGAAAACATTCCCTCCAGTCTCGGTAACAGCAAAGTCAACATCTAAATACTTAACCGTATCCGGAACGGTGTACGAGGTGCCGGTATAGTTATTGGTAATCACCATAACGGTGTTGGTGTCACCAACGGCAGTAACCTCAAACTTCAAGACGGAGGTTGTGTCCACGAATTGCTCACCTTTGTGGGGGACAGGTTTTGGTTCTACCGTTACATAGCGTTTATCTGCCAAGTAGCTAGCAATATCCGTTGTAGCAGTACGAGTAGCAGCACGCACGGTTGTAGGAGGATTGTTGTCGTTGTCGGCTTTTACTACGAGCGAAGTAGCCACGAAGATGTCATGAGAAGCGGAACCTGCACCTCCGCTACCGATACCATCAAAAGCATTTTCTCCACCGATTGCCGTAACTATACCGCCATTGATAGTGATCTTTTCGCCAAAAGCAAATATTCCGCCACCGATACCGGCACCACCCCCACCACCGGTTGCAATAACCTTACCGCCATTGATGGTGATGTTCTTGCCTTCATTACTCCGTCCGCCACCGATACCGGCACCATCACTTCCACCGTTTGCTATAACCGTACCGCCGTTGATAGTGATATTGTAGCCGCGACGGCTATTTCCGCCACCGATACCGGCAGCATCCATATCACCGTTTGCAATCAGTTGACCGGATTGGTTGGCTTGACCATAGATAGTAAGTGAACTGTATTGGTCGGATACATCGATACCGGGACCATCTTCTCCCGTTACGGTGAGTTTAGCACCGTCAGCAAGAATAAGGTTAACTGCACCGCTGCACTCTGCACCTTTGGAAAGGGTTACATCACTGCCTTTTACAACGTACCAGCCTTCGCTCCACCAATCTTGGCTCGTAGCGTTGGTGATTTCAGTCACGTCATTGGCGGTTTGGGGTTGACCATTGGCATCAATGTATGGTACATTGTCGAATGCCCACAGTCCTGCGCTCAGCGTCAGGGCTGCAAAAATAGAAAAAATTTTCTTCATAATTCATAAAAAATTTTTAGTTAATAATTATTGTTAATTTTGTGTTCATACACATTTGCGGCTGCAAAGGTACAACTTTTTTTCGATATACGCAAATATTTCCTATGTTCGACGAGGAGACATGGCGCCACCTTGTTCTCCAGCACCACTGGCAACGGAAAAACTTGTACCGGTCAGCACCTCTTCGCCTGAAGAAAGGCATACTAATTGGGTATTCGGTGTTTGATAGTGTTTCATAATTCACGTCCTCCTTGCATATTATAGATTACTCCGTTAGATTCAATAAATAGTTTGCCGTTTCGCATAAATTTTATAGTCCTTTGTCCTTTGTCCTTGTTCCCTTGTCCTAAACCGGTAGGCGTTTGTGTCACCGAACGAATAGATAGACGGGCAGGACAGCCGGCTGGAATCGTTACTCCGTCTTCCATTTGGGGTACATAGAAATAGCCACGCATCCCCTTCATCGTGCTTTCATCATTCTCTTTCGACCACGTCAACGTGTTGTTCGCTTGCAAGAAGAGGTATCGCTTATCGCCGCCTGTTAGGTGGTGCGGGTTGATGATGCCGAGATATTGCACGGATTCTGTTTCTACAAACGATTCTCCGTCAGCGGTTGATTGTTTGATTATGCGATTATAAAAATGCGTAGTGGTTACTTGTTCTGACGGCTGAATAAGATAGGGAGTGCCTTCCACTATGGCAACGTCGGCCTCCGTTGAAAGACTGATTTCTTCAAAGACAACATCTAAAGATTTCTTATCATCACTCAATGTTCCGCTGGTAAACTTAGCCAATTGACATTCTTCACCAAAGGCAGTTTTCACTTCTCCGGCAGTGAGGTCAAATGGCAGACAAAGGGTGTTATACATCCCCGGAGTAAGAGAACGGATGAGATGTACATTGATAGGGAGCGTTTTATCTTGTGGCATGTATTGTTCCAAAAGTGCCTTATTATTCTCATTCTGATCAACCGTTATCCAAGCGTTATTGTCATACACAAGGCGGACGGACATTCTATTCTGACGAGATTGATTAGCCCATAACTCACAGGAAAGAACCTCTTGATTTAGATAATAATGAAATGATTCTGCATATTGTCCATCGGAACCGGCTGTGCTAGTCCAATAATTGCCGTGACTACCTTTATTTGTAACTTTTTCTCCTTCATTACTATTTATCCATCCGGCGGCAGGCAGGAAGACATACGCATCACCTTCGTCTGCCATTATCTTCAAACCTTGCACGCCTGCTTCGGTAGTCCATGTACATGTATGATGTTGCAATAAGTAGTCCCATTCGCCGCGTGTGAGGGTACGCCAAAGTCCGGGTGTATTGCCGCCATTGGCAATGGGGTTATATACGCCCCAATCATAGTTGGCGTATGTAGAACCTTCACCATCCCAATCACCATAGGCGATGTTGTGCGTCCCTATTTCTGGTCCGTCATAACCACTACTTGCCCAAGTGAATAGGTCCCCATCATCGTATTGATGCTCGGCAAACGACCATGTGCCGTCGGTGTTCTTCACTAAGTTACCTTGCGAGAAATAGACCTGTTTGTCCGCCGAAATAGAGAACAAACCGTGAATAGCGCCCTGCGGTGTTTGACCATACACAGCACACCATGTACAACTAACAACGCACAAGGCGCAAATCCGATTCTTCAGTTTCATCATTTTCATCATTCAATTAACTGCCCTTGGGCGGTATAGATTTTACTATTTCGTTTGATATAGAGAATGCCGTCATGGAGCACTTTGCTAACCGATGAGTTATCTTTTCCTTGCAACTCAATTCCCTCTAAGTCGGCACTCTCATCCAATTGGATGATATACGGATCAACAGGCGACCCAATCATAGCATCATCCACATAGGTGAGACCTTGCTTAAGGGTCTTAATCTCACCGCCGATAGCCACTTTGATGGTCAAATCGACATTATTCTCGCCCGGAATGGTGATAAACCAATACCCATCATGCTCTACGGCAGCAGCGCGGCACTCTTCCCCTGCGAAGATCCCCACTTCCGCATCCGTCACTATTTGTTCACCGTTCTTCACCACAGCCGTCATAGTCATATTGCCTTGATAGGTAGTCGGATCAATCGGGCTAAAAGTTGAGATACTATATTGTTGAGCCGAACTGCGTTTTGCCGCAAGATTAGCCGGTGTTAAGAGAGATAGGCCTGCGGACGGATAATATAGAAGAGCATCAACAGCAGTGCTATTGTAGTACAGATACCCGTTGCCGGGAGCCATGGCTGTGAGTGAACCAACCCACTTGTAACCATCCCATGTTGCAAAACCGCCGCGGGCTTTGATGATATCGCCCATAGAAGGATTGAGGTTAGCAAGAGCAGCATCTACGCTTAGAGTGGTTTGTGGCAAGTAGCCTACCCAAGACCATCCGTTGGCGGTCAACGGGATACCAAGGTAAGCGGGATTGGGTATTTCACCCGAAACGGTTAAGTCACACGGCTGACTCATACGGCACTTGTATGCTTTGATGGCTTCCATATAGTCCAAAGAACCAACAAGATGACGCATTTCATTCAATTGAGCGAAAGTGGTCTGCGACTTGATGAGCGACAGACTATCCAACACATCGTTCAAGATGACGGTGAAGGCGTTGTTATCCGGCAGTACATTGAAACTTATCCAGTTCCATCCAGTAGTCAGGGATAAAGTTTGCTCTATATACTTGTCGGAAGTCAGTTTAACCGGGTTATCCGGCAATCCGACTATTTGTCCGGGCAGGTAGTCCATAGATGTAGCTGGAGTATCAAGCAGACTCAATTGTATGCCCATCCGGTTGTAGATGATTCCTGTAGAAGCGTCCCAGTACTTGAAGGTGACAGGCAGATGAATCTTCACACCATGATTGATGCTGTCACGTTGTTTATCATTGAGGTTAGCATAGATATCCATCATGACAAGATAGGTATTATAGGCAGGGAAGAGTTTAGGACTGCCCACACCCGCCAATTTTCCGTTGATAAAGGCGGCAACTTTATCTTCACTATCATCTGCCATGTGTCCATTGATAGTAGCCAAAGCAACCATATTCATTGAGTACTCATAGTCGGCAGGATTAATCTTCCAGTCAGGCTGTTCGGCATTCACCTTTACGGATAAATAGAGCGGCTGGTTGATACCCTCATTACCAATCAGATATAGGGTTACCTGATTGTTGCCAATAGGCAGAGATGATGAGATAGTGGCGGTCAATGTACGCGAGGACAGCGGTTGCAGTACACCGCTGTTAACATCAAAGGTCAGCCACTCGGGCACATTGTACAATCCCCAATTCTCGGTCTTACCGCTATTGTTGATAATCTTCACTTCAAAGGTGGTATCATTGAGTGCATTCTTGGCAATGCGGATATTGTCCTCATCCCATAACAGTTGATTTCGATTGACAAAGACAGACCAGTTGATAGGAGTGGAATAGTTGCCATATACATCTACAATATTCTTCACAGTGAGATCAAGTGTGCATCCCTCAATGCGGCGTGCCTCTTCGGTGATGTTAATCACAATGCGACGTTCGCTTGCTGTATAAGTATGCTGCACTTTTTCAACTGCTCGTGCTTCACGAATAGGAGGAACCGTGGTTGCCTCGCTTGCCACTAACGTGTCTTTGTTACTATTGATAAGCACTAAATCTTTGGAATATTGAGGATAATTAACCTGTTTATCTGCCATAGTGAATCGGGTAACGGTTTGTCCATAATCGTCCACCACAGTTTCCTGCATCGGGAAATACCCTTGCAACCCGGGTTCATTACCACGCAATTCATTGCGATATAGGTCAGTAATATAGTCTGACGAGCAGTTAGCCTTCCATACACTTATCTCATCTATATCCAATTCTTCGGTTGAAGAAGTGTCATTGAGATATATTTCGTTGGTGACGAAGACCTGACGATCCATAGTAGCAATATTGCGTGTTTCTCCGTCAATAAGAACGATTGGGGAGAAACTATGGCTGCTACTGATGGCGAAATGGTGCCAAGCGCCGTCGTTGAGTTGACTCCCCATATTTAAGCGATACGTCCCATCTTTTGTCTCGACTATAAATCCGTTATTATCTAAGCGGAAAGAGAGCGAGCCGTTGGATGTGCGGAAGAAAGGAGTCTCGTTGGCTGCCATAGTACGGAACCAGAAGGAGAACATATAATCATTTCCGAACGTATTCGGGAAACGGCTGAAATCAATCACCGCTTCTGCTCCTGCGGGGATATGAAGAGCTTTGTTCTCGTTATTATACCACCACATGTTGTTGGTTAGAAGCGTCATATCACGATGACGGACAATATCGTGAGCAACCATTCCTTCTCCTTCGTCCATAGGCCAATAACTGAGGATACCGTCTGTATAGGCATCTTTACTGGTGTTGCGTTCCCCAAGAGCCGTAGCCCAATCGCGAGACTTATGCCAAAGGATAGCGTCATGCATTTTGCCGACTAAGTCGTAGCCTATCATCAATAAGCCGCGACGATCGTATGCCGGCATAGGTTCGTTTACAAATAAATCAATCGTCTGATCATCGTAAGCGCAATGTGCGCTCATCAGTCCTGTTCCATTGGGTTGCAAGTTGTAATTAAAGACAAAATACAACCATTTGTCTTTCGGCATTGTTTGTTTTGAAATCCATTGGAGTGAATCAATCGTGATGCGCAAGTGTGCATCCTCCGTAATTTCCAATTGCAAGCCTTCCATTGTATGGTAAAGCAATGCACCATACTCTGTCCAGTTGAGCCAAGTCTCAAAGGCAAAGGAGGTGTTGCTCAGGTCATATTCGGCTTGGACAAGTGCAGGCATCTGATCGTAAAGCAGCCCGACGGAATGGGTCTGTTCATGAGCATTGAGAACACCACTTACATCCACGCAGGCATTCGTGATGTATCCGGTTTGGATATCCTTATTAAAATCAACGAAGATTTGGTTATCCACCGTATAGATGCCGTTAATCGGACTGGGTAGGCCAAGTGTCTCGGGAGAAGTCACATTCTTGACAATCAGGATAGTTTCGCTTTCGTTGCTTACTTCTTGTCCTCCGAGATTGCAGACTGTGACAACTCTCACTTCATAGGAACCATCGTTGATAGAAGTCATATCCCATGTGTAGTGGATGATGCCGGTCTTCATTTCTTCTAAACTGAATTCTTGAATCAAGTGCCAATTGTTCTCCATCGGTTGTTTATACTGCAAGCGGCATCCGGTAAGCGTAGGCAGATTGACATTATAGCCGGAGATGGTCATCGGCAGTTTACCTCCACGCTCAGCATTCACAATACGTGTGTCGGTAGTTAATATGATATCTGAGCAGGCAGCAATGAAGGTAGCAGAGATATAACAAGTGTCTGCTATACTACGCGATGAACAGTCCGAACTAAGGATGATACCTATATTCTTGTACTCCAACACATCAGGTCTGCCTTGCGCCAAGGTTAGTGTCTTAGTAATCACACGATCCCCCGTGAAACGGAAACTCATTCCGGTAGCATCCAAAGGCATATCATCCACCAGCAGTTTAGCTCCATTAGGATTGCTTTCTTCCATAAGACGCAAACTCATATTAACGGGCGATGTCACTACCGTCTGGTTACTCAACTCTAACGTATAGATAGCTTCGCCTCCCACAGGAATAGCAGAGAAAGCCGTTGCACCAACTACACGGATAAGTGGATCTTCCATCTTCTGTGTAGCTACGTGGAGCGTGTATTGACCGGGTTCATAATATTTAGTCTTTTCTTCGTCCTCATACGGGCATGCGGTTTGTCCTCCCATAGTGGAATAAACAGGCGAGAAGCCATCACCGGCATCATAAACATTAACCGTCAATTGTTCGTATGGGTTGAGGTCAAAGGTATAAGATGTCGTTGTCTCAGATGTTTCAGTATAACCCGCACCATCGCCCCAGTCGCCACCGTTATTCGTATCAAACACCCATTCTTCACCAACACCATTAACGTGGAAACCTAATTCGTTCTTGATGTGAATATTAAAGCCGTGATAAACGGCACTTCTCTTTTCATCAGAAGAAGAGGTCGTAACGGACTCTGTCAGCGTTGCTCCTCCGTCGATGGAGATGTTCTTAATCAGTTTACGTTCATTATCTTCTAACATTCCCACTTTAGCGCGTTCGTTGTCTGCCAAGCGAGCTTTCCATGCATTGATTTGGCAATTGTAATACAATACCATATCCTGCTCTACCGT